>MHZD01000027.1:0-109 GCA_001828645.1 Planctomycetes bacterium RIFOXYC2_FULL_41_27
ATGCAAAAATGGAGAGGCACGGCTTATAACAGAGCAGCTTTTGTTGAAAGTAAACAACTTGTCAGCCTTTTGTTTACTCGCCTCAGTTATCATGGTAACAATACATTTA
>MHZD01000027.1:261-387 GCA_001828645.1 Planctomycetes bacterium RIFOXYC2_FULL_41_27
ATTTACGAGGTTGATATCGTCCTTAAGGAGAAGTCTACGAAAAAGTTTTGTTCCATCTATTGTGCAGCTCAATGGTTCAAAAACAACGTCACATTGATAGATCACGTTATAGTCACCGATGAGATC
>MHZD01000028.1:0-513 GCA_001828645.1 Planctomycetes bacterium RIFOXYC2_FULL_41_27
TAACCTGGATATAACTATTGCACAACGACAGCAGTTACAGGCAGAAAAAAGGTTTCTTGGACAAAACATACCCCACAAAATATCTTTAAGTGAAATTCCATCATTTGGAAAGGGAACTATGCTTTTGCTGGTGGGAAAATTCGAATACAGCCAGTGTTGTTATTTTGGCTTAGGTGCGATTGGTAAACGCGCTGAAACCGTTGCCGATGACGCCTGTAATGAACTCTTCACTTTTCTGAAAACCAGGGGCGCCATTGACGAATATCTTGCTGACCAACTCATCCTTCCCCTTGCTCTTACGAAAGGGACATCACAGTTTGTCACGCCCAGAATTACGCAACACCTGCTAACGAACATTGAGATTGTAAAGTTGTTTTTACCCGTGACTATCGATATCTCTGGAAACTTAAATGAGGAAGGACTTATAAAAATAGCACCTTCTGTGTAGGGTGAAAATCTGCCCAAATATTTCAGCACAAAAGGAAAAAGATTTGACAAGATAACAGGATAGAC
>MHZD01000028.1:589-9125 GCA_001828645.1 Planctomycetes bacterium RIFOXYC2_FULL_41_27
TGTTCATCCTGTCTAAGGTAGCTGAACTATTACGTTTTTTCTTTGCGTCCTTTGCGCCTTTGCGGTGGGCTGAACTGTTACGTAAAATGTCAAAATCCATTGATAACGACATAAGAAACATTGCCGTATCCGAACAGGACAAAAATATTGTCGTAACGGCCGGCGCAGGAACGGGCAAGACCACACTTCTGGTTAATCGAATGTTACATCTGCTCTTAGGCCATAAAAGGTTCCAAACCGAAGAAAGCGCCATCCTCAGGATAGTCGCAATGACCTTCACAGAAAAAGCCGCCAGTGAAATGAAGATACGACTGATGCAGGAACTTGAAAAGATCGTATCCTTTATCAATGGATATACCTCACAGGGAGATGAGAAAAAAACAGAAAAGCTTCTTTCAGATATCCGTGATCTTTACCAGACAACACATGGTGAAATCGAACGCCGGGCAAAGAAAGCACTGGAGGATATTGACAAAGCGCTTATTGGCACTATTCACAGCTTTGCGGCCTATATCCTGCGTCTTTACCCCATCGAATCAGGAGTAGTACCTGGATTCGTAGTGGATGAAGGAGACATTTTTGATGAACTCTTTGATAAAGAATGGACACAGTGGCTGGAAACAGAACTTGCGCTTAATTCGACTCATGCAAACATCTGGAAGAACGTACTTAAACGATTGGACATCGAGCCTCTCAGGGAATTTGCCAAACGATTATCAGGGTTTGCTATCCCATTAGATTCTCTTACGGTAAAGACTGACAATAAATTAAACGTCTTTTCCCTGATAGATCCCTTAATTAGTAAAGCGCTAAATATTATCCCATCCTGTGAAAAGCCCAACAACAACCTCCTCACACAATTAAAAGAACTCTTGAAAATTTTTAAAGCAATAAAAATAGAAGGTGTTAGTCATTTAAACAATTTAGAATATGACCTCGACAAAAATCCGTCTGAAGCAAAGGCTGGTTGGTCAGATGAGGGATTTTTGGCTGCACAAGAACTTGTAAAGGAATGTCATGTTCTATTAAAGAAATTAAAAACCGTCGATGAGGCATTTGTTACAACGACGATAGGCCTCATTCTCCCTTTTGCAAAGGCCTTCCGCCAAACATATTTGTCACAGGGCTATGTCTCTTTCGACGGGCTTCTTACCCTGACCAGAGATTTGCTGCAAAACAAGGCATATCGCTACATTCGTGAAAAGCTTAAGAGCGAGTTCATGTCCATACTCGTTGATGAGTTTCAGGACACGGATCCCGTCCAGTACGAAATTGTCCTTTTCCTTTCCGAGGCATTGGGTCATTACAGCAGAGATGCCCGTAAGGTGACTCTTGAACCGGGAAAGCTTTTTATCGTGGGTGATCCCAAACAGTCCATTTATTCCTTCCGGAGGGCTGATATCGAGGCATATGAGCACGTGGTAAAACAGGTGTGCGGGAATGATGAAACCCTAAGATTGCAGGAAAATTTCAGGAGTCATGCCGGTATCATCGAGGTTGTAAACCAATTATTTGATGGAAGGATCATGAGAGAACAACCCGGTTTACAACCCCGTTATGTTCCTATCCATGCAAATAGACAAAAAAAACACCCTTCGCAAGAAATCGAGATTGTTCTCGTTTTAGATAAAGAAGGCGAGGAACTCAAGGCAGACGAGGCCAGAGAGGCCGAGGCTGAGTGGATTGCGCGATGGATTACAAAACACGTGGATAACGAAGTCATTCAAGGCACATTGGCAGAAAATAAACTTCGCAAACTTAAATACAAAGATATCGCCATACTTCTGCGGGCATTTACCCAGGTGAGGCCGTATGTAGAGGCGCTCAAACGATACGGTATTCCATACATTGTGGAAGGAGAAAAATATTTTTACACCACACAGGAAATTCTTGATTTCATGAACCTCCTGCGTGTTGTAGAGAATCCTCATGATACGATAGCCCTTGTAGGCATACTCCGCTCGCCCATTGTGGGCTTAACAGATCGGGAGATATATGAACTAAAAGAAAACCGTCTATTAGACTACCGCAAATCTATTTCAGATGAAACCTTCCTGGGCCGCAAACTCACACCGATGGATAAAAACACCCCCTCTCTATCCCCCCCTTGTGAAGGTGGGGATGGGGAAGTAAAAAACTTATTTTCAGATTTAAGAAAAATTGTAGAACCATTTTATGATTTTTTAAGAAGAATTCATGCGCGTGCTGGCACAATCCCCGTATCCCAACTCATTACAGAAATTATTGACAGTACTCATATCGCCGAGATTACGGCCTGCGCCTGGCATGGAGAACAGAAGCTGGCCAACATCTGGAAGCTTTACCAGATGGCATGCGATATGGAACAATCCGAGGGTATTTCCCTAAAAACATTCATCGAACGCATCAAGACGCGCATAAAAGAAGCAAGAGAAGAGGGAGAGAGTCCCCTTTCGGATGAAACGCTGGACGTTGTAAAAATCCTGACTATCCATAAATCGAAGGGACTTGAATTTCCAGTTGTAATATTCGGCAATTTGCATGGTGAAGTGAAAAAAGACAATGAAATACTGGACTCGGCGGTATTTGATTGGACTACGTCCACAACGGGCATTGTAATTGGCAAAGGAGACCAGCAGGTGAGGAATCTTCAAAGTATCGCAATTGAAAAAAAATTGAACGACCGCTCGTGGGAGGAGGAGAAACGCGTTCTGTATGTAGCCATGACCAGGGCAAAGGAACGATTAATTCTTACCGGCGCATTGAAGGATGATGATAAATCCTATATGGGACTGATTACACAATCAGTAAGAGATGCCGCAGGCATTGAGCTTGGCGACGAAACATTTATGAGCCACGACCATATAAAGGAAGATGAAGGTTTATCACCCTCCCCAAACCCCTCCCATCAAGGGAGGGGAAATAGCGGAGACTTTCCATCGGGGAAGGAGAATAAAACATACGAGGAAAATAAACCAGAAGAGGGGAAGTCTCCTCTCCCCTTGCGGGAGAGGGTTAGGGTGAGGGGTATTCCCAAAGAAAAATTCCCTTTAGGAAATGCAGAGGTTTTTGTAGAGCATTTCAGGTTTGACGGGACACGCCGCCCCTCAAAACCCACAAGAGAAAAGAAAATGGATATCGATTGGTCATCATTTGTAGAAATATGGAAAAAACGAAAAGAAGCAATAGATGCAGCAGCACAAACATCACTCTTCACCTCTCCATCTGCTATTGCAGATAAAGAGAAAATACCACAAACCACCTTTTCTAAAACCGAGGGAATTGATGAAACTTCAGAAGTGTACCCTCAATATGCTGCGATAATTGGCACAATCTGCCACCGTGTGCTGGAAGCATGGGATTTCCATGGATCTCCCCAAGAGCTTCAAAGGTCAGTCGAGTCAGCCGTAAAATGGGCCATTACTCTTGAAAGGATTAAAGGAGAATCATCTGCTCAATTTCAAGGTGAGTATTTTACATATCAAGGAGAGAGTATTCCCATATCCCCTCCTTGCGAAGGAGGGGATGGAGAGGAGGTTATAAAACCCCAATTTAGTCCATTTAATACCTTGCAAATTCAAGACACAGAATTGATAAAAGCAGAGGTAATAAAAATACTCTCTGATTTCATTGACTCAGAGGCTTATGAAGAATTGCAAAATGCAGAAATACTTGGACGAGAAGTACCCATCATGCTCAGGTGGAACGGACAAATCATGAGAGGCACCATTGATATCCTTTACAAAATTGACAATCGTCTCATCGTCGCCGATTATAAAACAGATCATGTTAAACCATCAGACCTTCAGGCAAGGGCGGAGAAATATCAACATCAGAAAGAAGTTTATGTTGAGGCGGTCAAACGCTGTCTGCAAATAGACAATCCCGCATTCAAACTCGTCTTTCTCAGGGTAGGCAAGGCGGTGTCTATTTAACAACTTCAATTAGTAAATAAATAATCAACAAATAAAATCCAGCCTTGCATACAAAATATTGCAAAATGGCAGTCAAGCGGATAACCCAATAAAATTATTTAAAATCGCTGAAAATAAGAAAAAAATGGATAAAAATGTGCTTGACAAGATTTACTATAAATGTATAATCAAAAAGCTTTGTATTGTCTTGTGTGTAAATACTACTTTCTAATTATTAATGACTAATGGTATTAGCTGGAAGGGGGTGGTTTGGTAAGTCGAAAAATCTTATTGTGTCTACGGTTGCCGATGATTTCAATAAACATCATGGGTAATAATTGTAGTTTAAAAAGCATGTGTCAAGAAAGAAAGGAGAAGATGTAATGCTCGAAATTTTGAAGAAACCATTATCCAGGATTGTGGGGACAACCATCGCGGTAGCAGGGGTAACTTTGCTGACGTGTACAATGGGAAATGGTATTGCAAAGGCGGAAGGTCCTACATTTCAGGATGTAGCATCACAGGTGTTTGGTCAGCCAGTTGGCCCGGATAACGATGGAACATTGTATATATTTGGATTGACAGCAAAATATACTGCGCCTCAGTATGTTGATGGAAGGGGTCCTTATAAATCATTTTTGAAATTTTTACCTTCTATTCGCTGGTATGATCCCGAACATTACTGGACACCGGGGAGCCAGACTGAAGGTGTTTTTAAGCCTGAAGAATGTGTCCTTTGTCATACCGTTCAGACCCCAACAATTGTGAAGGATTGGAAGAAGAGTGCTCATGGTAATACCGAAATTAGGAGAGGTATTGTAACTAAGGATGGAAAACCATATGAGGGTGCTGTCGGTTGTGATAAATGTCATGGAAATGACCACCAGAAGTTGTTCATGCCAACATATAAGAACTGCGGCGAGTGTCATCCAAAAGAGACAGCAGAGCATAGGGCTGGTGGCTTGGGTTCACACACCCATGCATTTACGGTAAACGTATTGGAATTTTCATGGCACGTAGGAAAACCAGCAGAAGAAGTTGCTGGTTGCGCTGAGTGCCACGCCATTGCTGAAAACAGGTGTGACGGTTGCCACACAAGGCACGTATTCAGTCCTTCTGAAGCAAGGAAACCAACCGCTTGCAGGTTCTGTCATATGGGTGTAGATCATGATGAGTGGGCAATGTACAACACTTCTATTCATGGTTGTCTGTATGAAGCAGAATCTGCTACCATGGATTGGAGCAAGCCTTCTAAGAAAGGAAACTACAGGGTTCCAACGTGCGCTTATTGCCACATGCAAGATGGAAATCACAACCCACAGCAGTTTGGAACAATCTATAGCGATATGGGTATGTTCGAAGTTGACCGTGGAGCGCCAAAGCATAAGGCAAAGAGGGATGCATGGATAAAGAAGTGCCAGGATTGCCATTCACCAAGATTTGCCGCTGATAAGTTGAAAGGAATGGATGATGGTGTCAGGTTGAGCTTCACAAAGTGGAGGGAAGCGGCGGCCATTATCGTTGGCTGTTTCCTGGATGGTGTAGTTGATCCTATGCCGGAAGGTTCACCGCCAGATTGGTATGGACATTATACGTTCAGCTTGTTGCCAGGTGGTGATCCAAGGTTCTATGCGACTTCGAATCTTGAGCGTCTGGGTCTTGAAATGATTTGCTATCTGATCGGTAATACCTATAAGGCATTGGCTCATATGAGTATGTACAACGCTACATATGGAAATGGTGGCGCCTTCGAAACAGATAGAAAGTTGATTGAAATCAAGACAGAGGCTGCTAAGTTAAGAAGATTCGCAGCGATAGAGAAGAAGATTGGTTTGGAACACAAGGCAGAGGCATTTTGGCAGCATGGTGAATATTCGGACTTACTCCCCGGTTGGAAGAGAAAACCAGGGGACATAGATCTTGAATGGTTCAAGAGGACTGATATTCCTCACCGTGCAAATGCAGACGCCCCAGTTCAACCGCATGGGCATTAATCTTAAAAATTTGGTGTAAGAAGACGCCAAATTTTATTGCAAGAACGATGAGGGTAGCAGAAAAAACTTTGCTGCCCTCATTGTGTTTATGAGTTTAATTTAATAGTAAGCATATGGAATAATAAAAAATAATATAAAGGTGGTGTTGATTATGGAAACGACTATATTAAAATCTAAAGCACAAAAACAGGAGGATTCGCGTAAGGTAGCTAGTTTTCCTGATAAAATGGGACATTTTGGACGTTTTGGCGGGAGGTTTGTCCCTGAAACCATAATGCCCGCTTTAGATCAACTAGAAAAGGCTTATTTGGAAGCAAAAAACGATCCTGCTTTTAATGCTGAGTTGGAGTATTATCTGAGAGAGTATGTGGGACGTCCGTCAACCTTATATTATGCTGAAAGATTAACAAAGAAAATGGGAGGCGCAAAAATATACTTAAAGCGGGAAGACCTGAATCATACAGGCGCCCACAAAATAAACAATACCATTGGACAGATATTGCTTGCCATTAGGATGGGTAAAAAACGAATTATTGCAGAGACGGGGGCTGGCCAGCATGGAGTGGCGACTGCTACTGCTGCGGCTATGTTTGGAATTGAATGCGATGTGTATATGGGCGAAGAAGACATGAGACGGCAAGCGTTGAATGTCTTTAGAATGAAACTCCTGGGGACGCGAGTTATACCCGTGAAAAGTGGCTCAAAAACCTTGAAGGATGCAACGAATGAGGCTTTCAGAGATTGGATGGCATCGGTTAGGCATACCCACTATATTTTAGGGTCGGTGGTCGGTCCTCATCCTTATCCCATGATGGTCAGGGATTTCCAGTTGGTGATCGGTAAAGAGGTAAAAAAGCAAATATTGGAAAAGGAAAACAGATTACCAGATTATCTTATCGCATGCGTTGGCGGTGGCAGTAATTCGATGGGGTTATTCCATCCTTTTATTGAAGATAAAGAGGTAAAGATGATTGGGGTGGAGGCCGGAGGTGTCGGACCTGGCATTGGTCAACACGCATCTACGCTTACTAGCGGTAAGATTGGTATTTTACACGGGAGTGCAAGTTATGTATTGCAGGATGATGACGGCCAGACATTACCTGTCCATTCGATTTCCGCCGGGTTGGATTATCCAGGAGTTGGTCCGGAGCATAGCTATTTAAAAGACATTGGAAGGGCGGTTTATGTTTCGATTACAGACGATGAGGCTGTAAATGCCTTCCAGGAATGTGCACGGTTGGAAGGGATTATTCCCGCCCTTGAAGCAGCACATGCCATTGCATATACAACGAAATTTGCTCCGACGTTGAGCAAGGATAAGATAGTTGTTATTTGTTTGTCGGGGAGTGGCGATAAGGATTCTTTTGAGGTTGCCAAAAAACTTGGATACAAGATTTAGTGATAAAGAAAGGCATGGTTTTGGATATTTTCGAGGCGCATGCCCCTTTGATGATTCTGTGACGGGTTTTGATGAACAGGATTGATAAAAAGTTCCGTGATTTAAAGAGCAAGAAAAAGCCTGCCTTTATTCCTTTCATTACTGCCGGTGATCCAGACCCGCAAACCACAAAGGCTTTAATATTAGAGTTCGAAAAAAGGGGCGCCGATATTATTGAACTCGGCATCCCTTTTTCCGATCCTATTGCGGATGGCCCCATTATTCAAGCCTCATATTACAGGGCCTTAGTTCGAGGGACAAAGGTTGCGCAAATCCTTGATATGGTTTCGGAACTTCGTACCAAATCCGAAATACCCATTGTTTCGATGGTATCCTATAGTACGGTGTTCAAGGGAGGATGTCAGGCATTTATTGAAAAGGCATGCAAGGCAGGGTTGGACGGCTTAACCATTCCAGACCTGCCTGTGGAAGAAAACAATGATATATTTGAGGCAGCAAAGAAAAAAGATTTTAAGATTGTTTGTTTTGTTGCGCCAACCACAAAAGATGATCGGATGTCTTTAATCACCAAAAAGTCACAAGGCTTTTTGTATTACATTTCTGTGGTAGGTATTACCGGAATCAGAGATAGATTGCCAGATGATGTTGTTCAAAATATTAATAAACTTAAAAAGATGACTGCTACCCCTATTGTTGTTGGTTTCGGTGTCTCAACGCCAGAACATGCGAAGTTGATTGGAAGGGTTGCAGATGGAGTTATTGTAGGCAGCGCTATAATAAAAGAAATAGAAAAGTACTCAAATGAACCCTCAGAGAAACTCGTAAATAAAGTCGGTGAATTTGTAGGACAATTGATTGAGGGAGCGAAAGGCTAAATTTGTATGTAATGGTGTTAGTGTTATAGGTACGAAGTTATCTGTGTATGATGATACGATGATTATATTTGTATTATTTTTGTTCCAACCAGATAAAAATAATTAACTTTTATATTGACTTAACTATTAGATTAAGTATAATATTTTTTCTAAAAAATATGTACGTATGGTTAATCGAAACATTGATAAATTGAGTAGTATTTAAAATTTTAATCTGCATTGGAAAGGGGGTGGTCTGCAAGAGTCGACAGTAAGGTTATTTTATTATGTAATGCAATCGAATGACGATTGTGGCGTACGGATAATGTGAAAGGAGGAGAATTTAAAGTATCATGCATAAATTTTTAAAAGTAACATTAGCGTCAGCTTTAATAG
>MHZD01000029.1 GCA_001828645.1 Planctomycetes bacterium RIFOXYC2_FULL_41_27
AAAAACCAGCGAGGCAAAGCCTCAGGCCGATGAAACAGAGGTATGAGGTACGATGTGGAGAGGTAAGTGTATCATTCTCCCACCTCTTACCTTATCCTTGTACCTCTGCATTTATCTGTGAAAATCTGCGTCCTTTTCTAATAAAAATTTATTATATCCGTAAATGGATATCTTTCAACTTATCTTTTCAATCGGATTAAAATTTTCCCAATATAGAGTAATACGAGTATGATGCAGAGGATAGCTATGTCTGTGGGGCCGGTCGGAAGATCGAAACGATATGAAATATAAAAACCAATAAAAGATGCGGCAGTACCTATGACAGATGAAACGATGCAAAAAGGGAGGATACCGCGAACAACCATTCGAGCGGCAATTGGAGGTATCAACAGAAATCCAAAAATGACCAGTGGCCCAACAGTCATTACTCCGAAAGAGATAACTATGCCGATAATCAGATAGAGCAGGATGTCCCACAGGAGAACCTTTTTGCCCAAGGTGACCGCCATATCGGTGTCATACGAAACTACGACAAAGTTCCGATGAAATCCTACTATACAAATAAAGATCGTGCCGTAAATGGCAAGCATTGACCATAAATAGAAATCAGGAATAGAAACGATCTCCCCCCGAATCATGGAAAGCACCTCTGTTTGACCGTATGGATTCCATGAAACAAATAATATGGAAGCCGCACCTGCAAGTACGTAAGTAAACCCAATCCGGTTTTCAGTAAACCCCTTTTGTTTGCGTTCGAGGATAGCCAAAGTAAAGATGGCAATGAGCGCAAATACAACGGAACCTGTCAATGCCATCGTCTTCTCAGATTCCATGTGTGGGAAAAAATGCCATCCGATGGTGTGCAATAAAAATGCAAATGCAATCCCCGCATTTGACACCTGAGGCAAGGCTATGCCCAATAAAACCATACGGCGTAACACAAAAAATATACCGACCTGTGGACATACAAATCCCACGATCAATCCTGCATAAAAGGCGTTTCTCAAAAGAAAATGTGGATTAATTATCTCTAAAAGTGATTCCATCTATAATTATTCCTACGTTGATATTTCATCGATCCTTGATAAAGAAATTATCTCTTCCGATGAGCCAATCACTACTTTATAGTGATGAATATGGATTATTTTATTTACCCAGCTTGGAATATGATGAACCTCATGGGTAACCATCATAATCGTTAATTGGCGCTTTTTGTGTAATTCAGAAATAAGTTCTATGATCTTCTTTTGGGCAATAATATCAATCCCTGTAATGGGTTCGTCAAGCAGCAAAACATTAGGTCTTGTAGCCAGTGCACGGGCTATAAGTATACGCTGTTTCTGGCCGCCGGATAATTCAGAAAATAACTTCTTTCTCAAGTCGAGCATTCCGACATCCTTTAAACATTGTTCTATCCAAACATGATTTGCTTTCGGGGTAGGACAAAAAGGTTTCGCCTGTCCGAAAGTACCCATCAACACCACCTCCTCTGCCGTAAAAGGATATATTTCATCCAGGTACTGCCGCTGTGGTACGTAACCAAAACGTGTGGGATGACCGTCGCCGTATCTGATAGCACCTTGAATAGGCGGAATAATCCGCAGAATGGTCTTGAACAGCGTGGTTTTTCCGGAACCGTTCGGTCCAAAAAGGACTACGAACTCCCCTACTTTTAGAGAAAAGTTAATGTCTTTGAGGAGAACTTTTCCACTATAACCAATCGCTACATTTTCCAGTGTGATACAATTATCTGCATTCATGATTGTTATGGATAGTAGGAAACCGCAGAGTACGCAAAGAACGCAGAGAAAAAAAGAGAACAAAAAAATCTATTTAATTTTACCAATTATCTCTGCGACCTCAACGTTCTCAGCGGTGATTCGATTTATACATTCAAGATTTCGCTTTCAGGGCTGATACGATTTGATTAATAGTATAATCAAAAAGGCTTAGATAGTCTCCTGTTTCTTTTTGACTTCCAACCATGATCGGGAATACAATAATCTTAGCCCCCGTTTGAGATGCCGCAAATTCAGGCGTTTTGCGTTCCCGAAAGGGTTCTATAAGAATCAGTTTTATTCCCTCATTTTTCATCATGGGAATAAGGCTGTTGATATGGGTAGGGGACGGGGGAATTCCCGGCTTTGGTTCAAGCGTCCCTACCACATTCAGATTAAACCTATTTGCAAAGTAAGGAAACGTTTTATGATAGGTAACGATTTTTGTCCCACGAAAAGGCTCTAATGTTTTTTGCCATTCGGAAAATTTCTGTTCCAGTCTTTTTGTAAAATCTTTTAAGTTGTCCTTGTAATAGTTACAATTTGCCGCATCGATCTGGCATAATTGATCACAGATATGCATTGCAACTATCTTCCCATTCAATGGGTCCAGCATGAAATGGGGATTTCCCAGGGGGTGGACGTCTCCCTTGGCACGATCGACTGAGGTAGGCACTTCTATTATAGGAACTCCCGCAGAAGCAATCAGATATCCAGAATTCCCCGTCAGTATCTTTTGATTTCTCGCACCAACAACTAAGTTAGGTAGCCATCCAATTTCCAGATGCAATCCCCCCTCTATAAGCATGTCTGCCTTATTCAATTTAACAATAAAACTGGGTTTTGCATCCACAAAGTGAGGGTCTTCCGTGGGTTTTGCAAGACTGGTTACTTCAACTTTGTCCTTCCCGATTTCTCTTGCTATAGCGCCCAGGTCTGACGTTGTAGCAACAACATTCAATTTTGCATGGGCAACGGATGCCCAGCTTAAAACAAATAATAGACAAAGGCACATATGGTATTTTATCTTCATGTCATATTCCTTTTAAAGTTGTAAGTTGTAGGATTTAAGGCTTCGTGATGGGTTCGCTTCACTTAACCCATCCTACACATCTTTCTTTTATCTTCAATCTTTTGTCTTTAATCTTTTTCTGTGACCTCTGTAGTTAATGGGGTTTAAAACTTATGTGCCCCATGTGAACCGAGTAAAAATTCGAACTGGAGAAACACAGAATGTTCCGTGCTATCATCCTCGAGGATATCATCATAATTATATTGCAGCCGGATTTTTGAAAATTCGGATGGATAAAATGTAAGGTTAGGTGACATTCGCCAACGTTCAAAACCTAATGGATCCGTTGCTTCCTCCTCTCCATCTACATAATCTCCCCGGAGTCCAGCAACCCATCGTTTTTTGAATCCCCACATAATCTGGGAATAGGTACCCCAATTATTCATTACCTCATCAGGAAGTCCGGCATTTATATCTTCACCAGCCTCGAAACGTCTGCCCATAACCTCTGTCTGCCAGGTTACAAAGGGAAATCCCCCAGCGGCATATTTTGACTTCCACTTCCAGAACATGTCGAGTCCATAAATCAGGGTATTTTCATCCGTCCCTGTTGAATTTGGCCCAAAGGCAGCCGATGCGCCCAATAAAATGGTCTGTTCATCTGTCAGGTCAAAGGAAGTCGCAATCCGCGGAACATAAAGCATGTCTCCCATATTTCTCACGCGTGTTTCAACAGCCTCACGACCAAACAGTGCCTCTTCATTTCTAAAGCTACGGACGGTTTCTCCCTGGCTGTCCTGTACGGCAATAAATAATTCCGTATAGTTGCTCGTGGGGGCCAGCCATGAAAGGCGTGCCCCAGGATTTCTTAATCCATCAGGGCTTAAAAATCGACCATTAACCAACGGTTGGTCTGCAAAATCCCACGCATGCGGATGAAATTGGTTCAACCTGCCAAACTCTGTAAAAAAAGTACCTGCCTTTACCTGTAAATTCAAAGGGAGCGACATCGAGGTCAGGTATGCCTCTTCCACTTCAAGAAATGACTCCCCGTCTTTATCAATCTGAAAGACGATATTCGCCTGACCTTTGAAATATGGGTCTATTGCGCCTTCAAATACGGTTTCCAGATTTTGCACTGTAAACCCACGTTGATTCGGATCGTGACCACCCGTTTCTAGTTTTTCCAAATCCTCAGCAGTTGAACCAGCAGCAGAAAACAGCCCGTCGAAAGAAATATTCATATAATTCTTTCCCATGCTCCATACGGTAAGAGGCTGCGCAGGTGACCATTGCCCGGGTGGTGAACTTATAGGTTGATCGGGTGGAATTGTATTTGTCGATGGAATCATAGACTCCGCTGTTATTTGAGAAGACAAAGGAGCAGATGTGCTTGTATCTGTCTGTGATGGAATTGTTTTTTCTTCCTCATTTTTCCCAGAAACCTTCTGGGTTTTAGAATTTACCTCTCTAACAGCAAACTCGGTCTCTATTTTAGGCAGGGGCAATTCATGAATTGCCCCTGCAGGTTCTAATTGTGTTATTTTCAGTTCTGTATTTTCTTTCTCGAGGATGGCAAACTTTTCTTGCATTTCTTTAAAGCGGGTATCGTAATCCTGCTTCATACTCTCAAGAAGCGCCTTCATACCTTGAAGTTGACCCACAATCTCATCAAATTCATCTTTTCTAATGCGGATTTCTTTTGTACCTTCTTCCGTTCCTTCTACGGCATTCACCCCTGAAAATTCTTTGTCGGTTATTGGTGCTTCCTCGCCATATACTACGTCAGGGTAGAAAAGCCGTTCACCTCTAACTACAACAAGTATGCATAAGAACAGTATATAACTTATCCGTCTCATAGCGATTCTCCTGTAAAATGATTTTATTTATGCTGTTTGGACACAGATGAACACAGATTATCAGGATATGAAATGAATAGATAAAATTATTATCTGTGGAAATCAGCGTAAATCTGCGTCCTAATCAATGTAATGTAATTTAATGCGATTAAATAGGAAACAGGAGAAAGCAGGCGGCGGCCGGATGGTAAATCTTTGGATGAATATAGACGGAAGAATTGGATTGGAATGACATACAAGATTGATATAGATACAATCAAATCGCATGTCGTGTAATAGAAACTGTTTTAGGTTTGAAGGCGTCTTCAACCACTGACAGATTTGACAGGTTTCTGAGTTGTGCTGCGAAGGATTTCCAGAAATCCTGATCTGTTGATCATCGGCAGAATGAGACAAAGATTCCAGCGTATGGTTACAGTGCCGGACACTAAAAATGCTATCATGAAAGCCTCCCACCGTCAGGCATAATAGGAGATATGGAATGAAGATGGAAGCAAACAGGGTGTTTGCGAGGTTTTTGTTTTTCACAGAAAATGTTATTGGCATATTCTATACCGATTTATCTGCATGACTGCGGCATTACTTTATTTGTAACGATTCAGCTCACCGCAAAGATCGCAAAGGTATGCTAATATCCATTGACCTATAAATCAAGTAAAAATCATGTTTTTATACTTTCACTCTTTTCCATCTCCCCCTTCGATAAAGAATATAAATAGCAATGGCACGGCAAATCCAGTCCAGGGCAGAACCGAACCATACTCCTGCCAAGCCCCACCCAAGTGTGATACCAAAAAGGTAAGAGATGGGGACATGGAAGCATAATGTACCGACGATGGTTATAATCATGGGGCTTATCGTGTCGCCCGCTCCTCGAAGACCGCCTGAATACACCATATATATTGCCAGGGCTGGCTGCTCAAGGGCGGCAATCATCACGCAAACCACTGCCAGCGAAAGGACGCTGGGTTCAGGCTTAAATATCGTGGCCATTTGTGCAGGGAATATCAGAAAGATAAAGGCAAAAAAACCCATCAGCGCCATAGCAAAGTAACAACTGCGTCTCATGCTGAGAAGCGCCAGGTTTACGTTTTTCGTTCCAAGACTTTGTCCAACCAGTGTGGCGGTTGAAACGGCAAGGGCAAAGCCAGGCATAAAAGATATCGATTCAATCCGTATGGCAATCTGGTGCGCTGCAAGTGGTATAGTACCGAGAATTGCTACAATCTTGGCAAAGATCAGAAACCCTATCTGTGTCAAAAAGGCATCGATAGCAGCAGGAATCGAGATACGGATAATCCTCTTTACCGATTCAAAATGGAACTGAATTATCTGTCGTATCGAGATGCGCAAGATACATCTTCCCGTAAAGAGTTTTGTACAGAGTAAAACCGTACCGATAGTATAAGCAATCGCCGTGGCCCACGCCGCACCAGCAACACCCCATCTTGGGAAAGGCCCTATACCGAATATCAAGAGCCAATTAAACAGGATATTTATACAGTTGATAATAATCGTTACCTTCATCGGCGTCTTCGTATCACCCGCCCCGCGCAGAATCCCATTACACGCAAGGATTATCAGGCGAAATATGAAAAACCCTCCAATAATTTGCAGATAACTCTTACCAAGCGCTGATACCTGAGGCTCTGCGCTCATCAAAACCAGCATTTTTTGTGCAAACACCAGCAAAAGCGGCGTAACGAGAACACCCAGTATAAGTGACATAAGTACAGCCTGTGCTCCAACCACCTGGGCTGCTTCCTTTTCTTTTGCGCCAATATGCCTCGCAACAATACTGGCTGAACCAACACTGAGTGACGAGAAGACCATTGAAATGGTAAAGTAAAGTGCGCCGGCAAGTCCTATAGAGGCGAGGGCATCAGTTCCCAATCGTCCGACCATAACCGCATCAATAATAAAAACACTCATGTGGAGGACGTTCTCAATAGCTACGGGAATACTCAGCTTAAAGATGTTTTTGTTGAGATTTTTTTCTGTGAGGTCAAGGAGAGGCATGAATTAGTCGTTTCTACCGAAAAATTGGACTGGACACAGAAGAACACAGATAAACACTAATTTTTCAAAAGTATATATAAGCATTTTTAATCACCTATTGGATGTGTCTGCAAAGATTTTTACTTGCGCCGCATTATTTTCAGTCGGAATAATGGCCGATAAATCATTTTCAATAACGATAATTTCAATTGATATTTGTAATAGCCAAATGTTTTTTGCTCGATAAAATACTTGCCTTCTGTAGGCTGCACTACAAGACTCACATGGATATTGGGCGCTATGCCGATAGGGATATTATTCTTGATGAGCGCTTCATACATCCTGCGAAATATTTTAGCCATATCGTCGTACTTTGGAGACGGGTAATCCTCCATTTCCGTACCCAGGGTGGGACGAAACACACAAATGGTAGGAAATGCGCCGACACTGGTGATGTAATCAATGGCCTTCAGGGTATCCTCTATTGGTTCGATTCCCGCAATGATTTCCCCGGAAACACGCCCCTTTCCCCATAGCTTTGAGGTATATTCCATTGCGTCAAAG
>MHZD01000030.1 GCA_001828645.1 Planctomycetes bacterium RIFOXYC2_FULL_41_27
CAGTGGCATAATTTTTATCTTGCTTTTCACTGATAATAACAACTTTTTCACCAGAATACGTATCGGTTTTTCCTATATAAGCGTCTTTCAGTATGTTGGTAAACAATTCCACAAATTCCTTTTTTTCCTCAGGTGTCCGGCTTTTCCAATGCTGGCCAAGAGACCTTTTGGACATTTCTTCAAAATTAAAAACGGGGGAAATTTCTTTCCATAACATTTGCCTGCGTTCCTGCACCTTTTCATCGCCTTTCAGGGAAGGATCTTTGAGAATGGCAAAGCCTTTGTCTATCGTTTCCATAAGTAATTTTCCCGGTTCCCCTGCCCACAAAAGAGGAGGCATGCATGTCAATGAAAATACACCAATACATATTGCAGATGTAATTTTTCTATATTTCATCTCGTTATTCCTTTACCTTCCCAAAAACAAAATTTCCTATCAATTTTTCTAAATCAATTGGCGGTTCTGTCTGATGTAATGAATCACCGGGTTTTATCAAGGTATCCGATCCTCCAGGTGTTATTTCTACATATTTTTCACCTAAAAGTCCTTTGGTGCGAATCGATGCAATGGCATCTTCCTGGAGTTCTATGTCATCTCGAATGAGTAAGGAAACCACAGCCTGATAATCGATCAGCTTGATATTGTCAACCTTACCAACTTCAACTCCTGATATTTCCACCACCGTATCTTTTTTAAGCCCTTTGACAGAGCTAAAGACGGCGTTTACCGGGTAATAGTGGTCCCCCAACAGGTTGATTTTCCCAAGCCTTACAGACATGTAAGCCAGACAAAGCAACCCACAGAAAACAAAGATACCAACAATAATTTCAACGTCAAATTTTTTCATAATATTTGTCACCTTTTAGATTGTTGGGAACGCGTTTATTGTATGGGAATAGGGCCTTCCAATTCTCCATGTACGAACTGATGAATCACAGGGTCTTGTGAGGTCTCTATTTCTTCTGGAGTTCCCGAAGCAATAATTTTACCATTGTATAACATAGCAACACGATCTACCAAAGAAAAAATTGCCGGTATTTCGTGAGTAACCATGAGTGCAGTAAAATTGAGACTTTTCTGGCAATCTCTGATCAGTTTGTGTATTGCTTTTCCAATTAATGGATCGAGTCCGGTCGTCGGTTCATCAAAAAGGACTATTTCGGGTTTCATAACGAGGCAGCGTGCAAGGGCAACTCGTTTTTTCATGCCGCCGCTTATCTCGGCAGGATATTTACTTTCAGCGTCCGAGAGTCCCACTCTGGCCAACTCCGCAAGCGCCGTATCTCGAATTTGCGATTCTTTCATCCTGGTTTTTTCCTTGAGAGGGAATGCGACATTATCAAATACGGTAAGGGAATCGAAGAGGGCTCCTCCCTGAAAGACAATGCCAAATCGCTGTTTTAATTGTTTTAATAACTTTCCTCTCAGCTTGCTGATATCCTGATTGTTTATTAATATCTTGCCCCGATCGGGTTTTGTAAGGCCGATAATAAGCTTGAGAAGTACCGATTTTCCCTTCCCACTACCTCCTATCAAGGCCAGAGTTTGTCCCTTTTCTATCTTTAGGTTAACACCGCGAAGCACCTCGTGGTTGTTAAAACTTTTGTATAAATCTACAACCTCAATCATAGTATCTTACAAAAAATATTTTGACACTTTTAGCAAAAATTTACGATTTACAAATTACGAGGTACGATTTAAATCTCAAATCGTAATTCGTAAATCTAAAATCGCAAATTCCCATTCAAGGACTCTTCCGACTTGTTCTGGTTAGGTTATCCAGATTAAGTCAATAATATCGATGTCATAAAGTAATCCCATATCAATATCGTGACAGATGAAAGCACCACTGCCTGGGTGGTTGCCTTGCTTACGCCTTCTGCCCCGTATCCGGTAAAATATCCCTTATAGCAGCTTATCCAGGTTATCAGCAAGCCAAAGCTTAAGGATTTGTACAGACCCTCAAGGATGTCTTTCGCATCAACGAAATCTCTGATGCCGCCAAAATAGGTTCCACTGGAGACGCCCGTAAGTCCAACGCCCACAGCGTATCCTCCCCAAACGCCAACTACAACGAAGATAGCATTTAAGAGAGGGAGCGATATGATGCCTGCAAGTAAATTGGGGATGATGAGATACTTGTATGGATTTAAGGCCATTGCGTCAAGTGCGTCAATTTGTTCGGAAATTCTCATAATACCAATTTCTGCCGTTAGTGCAGAACCGGCGCGTCCGGCAACCATCAAGGCAGCAATAACCGGTCCCAGTTCCCGGATTAATGAAAGAGCCACCACGGGACCCAGGCTCGTTTCAGCGCCGAACTTGACTAATGCGTAATAAGTCTGCAATGCCAGCACCATTCCCGTAAATGACCCTGTCAGAACGATGACCAGGGTGGTCTTTACGCCAATAAAATTAATTTGCTTAACAATTCTTCTGAGTAAATATGGAGGGAACAATACCCAGAAGAAGGCGGTTGTGAGAAAACACACCATCCTCCCTGATTCCCTTATAAATGTATGGGCAAAATTTCCAATAATTTTAAATGGCGTAAGAATCCAGCTCACGAGAAAATTCTCTCTGCAATATACTTTTGCTCTAAAACTCTTTTGAGAAAAAACATAATAGTATTATCGGTATTTCTTTAAGATTTTTTATACTCATATGTGAGATTGTGACTATGACAAATTGCGATGGCAAGCGCATCGGAAGCATCCTTGGACGCCGGGATTTCTGGCAAGCCGAGGATGATTTTTACCATTTCCTGCACCTGTTCCTTGTGGGCATTACCGTTGCCTACAACTGCTTTCTTTACGACCGTTGCAGCATATTCAGTAATGGGGATATTTGCAGATGCCGCGCACAGAAAGACAATGCCCCTTCCTTCGCCAATCTTTATTGCCGCTTTTATGTTTTTGCCGTAAAAAACATCTTCGATAGCCATTTGATCGGGTTGATGTTTAGAAATAATAGCCATAATCTTACAGTAGATTGTCTTGAGTCTTTGGGGAAAATCCAGGTTTTTACCGGCTTTGATAGAGCCATACTCGATGGCATGTGTCTTTGAGCCTATCGTTTCTATCACGCCGTAACCGGCAACCTGTGTCCCTGGATCGATTCCAAGAATTTTCATAAATAGTTGACAACCGTCTGGTCGTAGTATTTAATCTTTGTTTCCCAAATAATTTATATTAGTTTATTTGATTGTCAAGTAAATCTTATAATAAATCATTATAAAATTATTTTTACATTTACACTACGGGCACTATAATACTTAGTCTAATGTCCAAAATAAACTTATCTGTCAACTTATGTAATATCCAATTAACGAATCCTACCATCCTGGCGTCAGGGATACTAGGCACGACAAAGGCATTATTGAAACGGGTTGCAGAGAATGGTGCGGGTGCTGTAACGATTAAGTCTGTTAGTGTAGAACCTCGGGAAGGACATAAAAATCCTACGGTTATTACCTTTGAAGCAGGAATGCTAAATGCCGTTGGTTATTCGAATCCTGGCGTTGATGCAGCCTCCAGGGAATTTACCAACCTTCAGGATGTCGGCGTACCGGTTATTGCCAGTGTAATTGGCACACAAAAGGAGGATTTTGTGAGAGTGGTTGAAGGCCTTTCTACCCAAAGGTTTTCAGCAATAGAGATTCCTCTTTCCTGTCCGCACACACCGGGGTTTGGGCTTCTTGCAGGACAAGGCACACCGCAAGCAACCTTTGATATAACATCTACAGTAAGAAAGGTGACCAAATTACCGATATTCGTTAAGCTATCTCCCAACATTCCGGAGATTTGTACGATCGCAAAGGCTGCGGAGGATGCAGGCGCTGATGCCATAACTGCTGTCAACTCGATGGGACCGGGTATGATCATCAATATAGAAGCCCAAAAGCCTATTTTGAGTTTCAAGGTGGGTGGGGTTACCGGTGATGCCCTGAGACCCATTGCGGTAAGATGCGTGTATGATTTATATAAGGCCA
>MHZD01000031.1:0-3405 GCA_001828645.1 Planctomycetes bacterium RIFOXYC2_FULL_41_27
GGCGACACCGTAAAATTGCAATACCTTTTTAATAACCGGCGAAAGTATGCCTCCAACGAAACCAAAGAGAAATTTTACAACAAAATAGGTTACATAAACAGGCAAGATGAGCAATAAGCCCGTTAGCATCCTTTTTCTTACATCTTTTTTAAATTGTCCAAACATACCTAGTTTTTTTTCTTCCATAGATCATCCATGTACTCTAAAAATGACTAGATTTCCAAACAAAGGCAATAATACCTGCGAATATAAAATTGAAATCGGCAATAGTCTCGAGCAATAAACCTTCAGATACAATTCGTTTTTGAAATAAATATTGGTAACCAAAGGCATAGGCAACGCAAGGGAGCAGATAATATCCCAGAGTAGTAGTCCATCCAAGGAGTGGACTTATAAATAAGAGACCTGTAACTGCAGCCGTAAGGATAATAAGAATCGTTTTTGTTCGTTCCTTTCCGATTGCAATAGGGATTGTTTCCTTTCCCAGGATGCGGTCGCCCTGAATATCGCGAATATCTAAGACTACAGCCCTGATAAATGCAATGCTGAATGCAAAAGCGATAGCAATGGCAAGGGACGGTATAAAACTTTTTCTTGTACCAAGGAAAGGTATTAATGCCGTACTAACGGCCCACGCAATACTGTAAAAAATCTCTTTAGATCCCGGTATTTGTTCAAGACTTCTGTAACGGATAATTTTAGACAAATTCTTTGGTATTATTTCTAATCGATAAAAAATGCCAAAGAGGCTTGCAAGGAAGATGCAGAAAAAAATGGACTTGCTGAGAACGAATCCCAGGATAAAAGATGCTACCGCCCCGGCAGCGCCAAGACAAACAAATAGGTGCTGTTTCCTTTCGTAAAATTTTGCCCTTGCAGGTTCATTGAGCGCCACGGCTTCTTTGTTGGCAAAATGATTCAGCACCTGCATAGAAAAAATGAATAGAGCTGCAATCAAGCAAAAACTTAGGCGAGGCTGAATTCCGAGTAACACGGTGCTTGCATAACACAAACTTGCTGCTCCTAGCCCTACGTAGATACAGCTTCCGATTAAAAAACTGGCAATGCTTTTTAGTCCAAATAGGAATTTTTCGTATCTGTTGACTTTGTAGGAATGTATCTTCTCAACCACCCTTTTAATCATCCAGTTTGGGGTTGAAGCGCCTGCGGTTACGCCAATAGTGTCAAAATCTTTGAACTTACTGAGGTCTAACTCGGCATCGGTTTCGACGTGGAATGTCGGCGTTCCCTCGGACTCGCATATCTTAACAAGTCGGGTGGTATTGGCGCTTCCCCTCCCGCCAACAACAATCATGGCATCAACCGTTTTGCTGAGGCTGATGACTTCATCCTGCCGTTTGTAAGTGGAACTACAGATTGTTTCGAAAGATTCACAGGTTGAATAGCGTTTTTTAAGCCTATCGATAGCCTCTTTGAACATGCGTCTATCTTGTGTTGTTTGGGCGACAACGCACACCTTGTCCATTGGCGGAAGATGTTCAATTTCATCCAATTCCTGCACGACATGCCCTTTGCCTTCCGCGTAGCCCAGTAAACCTATGACCTCTGCGTGTCCTTTATCACCGACTATCACGGTTGAATATTCCTGTGATGCATATTTTTTGATGATAGATTGAACTCTCATTACGTGGGGGCAGGTAGCGTCACAGACCTTTGCACCCAAATCTTCGATTTCTTTTCTACGGGTGGGCGTAATTCCGTGCGCCCTGATAACAACCGTGCTTTTAGAAAGGTCTGTCTGGCCATTAACGACGTGAATGTCTCTTTTTTCCAGATATTCAAGCACCTGAGGATTGTGAATGAGGGGACCATCGGTATAAACTTTGCCGTCGTTTTTTTCATTCGCAGCATCCAAAAGGATGTCCATCGCACGTCGTACACCCATGCAAAATCCTGCAGTTTTAGCAACTATTACCCTCAATTTATTACCTCGGAGTATTTAATGCAAATGAAACACTTGTATCCAATATGAGTTGATTCCTTCCACAAACAAAAAGCATGTATAGATAGGAGTTGTTCCATATCGGCAAATAATAGTTGGCTGCGATTTGCCATGTTCGACATGAAAGACGTGCCTTTATTTAACCTATCTCTGTATAAGGGAGGAAAACTATATTAGAATTTTTGCAAATTTTATCAGGTATGACGGGGTATGTCAATATTTTAATATCAATGAAAGTGTTGACCGTAATGGGTTTTTCCTTGCCATACAATTGCATATTTTTCTATAATAATCAAATTACAAAATTCTGGTATGATAAAATAGTAATGAAATAGTTTTTATAATAACGAAAGAGGCTAGTTATGTCGGCAATTATTATTGATGGTGAGTCTTTTGCTGGAAAGATTCGTACACGATTAATTGAGGAGATCGATACCTTAAAAAACAAAGGTTTTTGCCCACATTTGAAGGCCGTTCAGGTAGGTGAAAATGCATCGTCTCGGTTGTATGTTCAAAACCAACAGAAACAATGCGAGGCAATTGGCATTAAATATACCCTGGATGAACTTCCTGCTGATACGAAAGAAGCGGCTTTGACCGAACACATTAAAAAATTGAATAACGACCCGCAGGTAACGGGAATTATATTGCAAATGCCCTTACCCGAAGGTATAGACGCGAAAAAGGCACAGACATTGATTGCCCCTCATAAAGATGTAGAGGGGATGAACCCTGCCAACATGGGTGAGCTTGTTTACGGAAATACAAGACTGGTCCCATGCACTGCCATGGCGGCAGTAGAGCTTGTGAAATCAGTGGGTGTTGAGATTCGGGGGAAGGAAACAACAATTGTTGGTCGCAGTGCCATCGTAGGGAAGCCTGTTAGCTTGTTAATGTTGGATTTGTCTGCAACACCAACGGTGTGCCATTCTGGTACAAAAGACCTTTCTGCCCAGACGAGAAAAGCGGATATTTTAATCGCTGCCATTGGAAAGGCAGAGATGATTAAAGGTGATATGATCAAGCCCGGCGCCATTGTCATCGATGTCGGGATTAACCGCGTAAAGGAACTCGATGCACAGGGAAACCCCGTTATGAACGTAAATGGCAAACCGAAGATGAAAACTGTGGGTGACGTTGAATTTGCGACAGCTAAAGAGGTTGCTTCTTACATAACCCCAGTTCCAGGGGGGGTAGGACCTGTGACGGTGGTCATGTTATTGCGAAATACGGTGGAAGCATTAAAAATAAGTGCAAATCTTTAATGCACGCATTCCTCCCGTTTCAATTCCTGGGAAAAAAATAATTAAATGCTATGTATAAGAATAAAATTCTTGTTGCTATACCTGTTTTTAATGAAGCGGATGTGCGTGATATTATCCAGAGGGTTAACAATTTTCACCTGGATGTATTAGTCATAGACGATGGATCGACCAATGGTC
>MHZD01000031.1:3418-4821 GCA_001828645.1 Planctomycetes bacterium RIFOXYC2_FULL_41_27
ATGGTCTCCATAAAGAATTAATAAATTTTAGGAATATACACGTAATCTCGCATCAACGAAATCTTGGTTATGGCAAGACAATTATAGATGCATTCACATTTGCAATTGAAAATGGATATGATTACCTATTGACGATTGACAGCGACGGGCAACATGAACCTGAAGAAATTTTGCTATTTCTGAAAGAAATTCCATTTTATGATTGTGATATTCTATCGGGGTCCAGATATTATTTTCCTGCAAGGCCAAACAATGAATTTCCACAGGAGCGATATCTCATTAATAAAGAGATTACAGGCATTATAAACAGAATTACGGAATTCAATGTAACAGATGCATTTTGTGGTTTTAAGGCTTATAAAGTTGAAAAATTGAAGTTAATGCACTTGACTGAGTATGGATATGGGATGCCGTTGCAGTTATGGATAGAGGCGTGGAAGTCGGGCTTGCGGGTGAGAGAGATACCTGTTAAACTAATATACAAAGACCTCTTGAAACAATTTAAAGGTATTTTGAAAAATCCTGTTACGAGGTTGAATTATTATAAAAATATCATAGAGAAAGAAATTACTGATACCGTACAAAACGACATAGCAATACGAAAAACAAGAAAGAAAGTGATATTATAATACTTAATCAAGTTTGTAAACTCACACGATGATCTTTTATAAAACATATGCTTCATAATTCCCTTTATATACACGTCCCATTCTGTGCCAGAAAGTGCCACTATTGCGATTTCAATTCGATTGTTTCGGAATCAAAGACCATAGACCGTTACCTTTACGCTATTGAGAAGGAGTTATGTGCGTTAAAAGACCGATATGTATTCAACACGGTCTATATAGGCGGCGGAACACCTAGCATATTAACTGAACTTCAGTTGGAAAAACTACTCCAAAGCGTTATCCGTTATATTCCATCTTCTGAGATACAGGAGTATACGGTTGAAGCAAATCCCGGCACACTGGCTATGAATAAGATCGGATTGCTAAAGGAATACATGGTGAATCGCATTAGCCTGGGAGTACAATCATTTCAGGATAGACAATTAAATTTTCTTGGGCGTATTCATTCAAGCAATGATGCCAGAAATGCCTTTGCTTTACTGCGAGAAGCCGGATTTGAAAATATTAATATTGATTTAATATTTGGATGTCCTGAACAGTCTATCGAAGATTGGGAAAAAGACTTAAAAACTGTAGTTGAATTGAATCCTGAGCACATATCGACATACGCCCTTACGTATGAAGAGGGAACATTGCTCACAAGGGATTTGGATGACGCGGTTATCCATAAACTGGACGAGTGTGTTGAATTGGAGATGTATAAAACGTCCATACGTTATTTAACGAGTAACGGCTATAATCACTATGAAATCTCGAATTTCGCAAAATATGGGG
>MHZD01000032.1 GCA_001828645.1 Planctomycetes bacterium RIFOXYC2_FULL_41_27
AAGACATCAGCCTTTTTTGCGTTCTTTATCGTACTTGCCAAAACTTCAAAAAAATTTATAAACAAAATCATTGATATCGAACATACGGAATTATTTGTAATCCTGATCCTTTCGATTATTGTGCTCTCGGCAGGCGCTGCGTCCTATGTAGGACTTTCTGAAGCGATCGGGGCATTTCTTGCAGGACTCTTATTATCAGAAACAAAGCAAAGACACAAAATTTCAGAAGCAATAAAGCCCTTTCAACAATTCTCCACGGCAATTTTTTTTGTGGCATTTGGGATGTCAATTGATTACAAACATCTTGGAGTCATGATACCCATTGGAATATTTATATTTATCGTCTCTTCTTTTAGCAAAGTTTACGGGGGATATTTCATTGGGGGAAAATATGCATTAAGCAAAAGGGCTGGACTACGACTTGGTTTGAGTCTGATTCCCAGGGGAGAGTTTTCGATTATCCTGGCCGGCGCTATTTCTATGAATCCAAACTTGCCCTACCCTCTAAAATCTCTTACCGGTATTTATGTATTACTCAGCGCCATTATCGGCAGCATCATAATGAAAGAATCGGACTGGTTTATAAAATGGTTTATTGAAAGGAAAGACACAGAATTTAAACAAACGAAAAAGCCTTTATAAGGTCAACTTCTCTGATACCGGAGATATGATCCATCAATTCCCTTTTCTTGGAAAAGGCTTATCTCAGGATTCGCTTGCCCATCTTGCGCTTTACCAACATGAGAAGCTCCCTCATCATCAGCCACTTGTCTTCCAGCGCCCACATATAAAAAGGAAGCACACATCCGCATCGCAGGCAATCGGCCGGCGGCCCCATCATGCACGGTTTTTTAATTTGGCCCTGCGGATCAAGACAAAAAGACACCTGCTTGAAGATACAGTTTCTCGTAACCTCCTTACACTTATCAGACTTCATAAGTTTCAGAACGTGACTGGGCACACTTATAAAATCACCGTATTTCCCATCTTTTAGTCTCAGCAGCGTATCTAATATTTCATCACGTAATTCCCAACCAGGCCAAAGATCGTCGTTTTTCAACCCTCTTACAGGTGTGTAAATTTGAAACAAACACCCCTGAACACCTACGTCTTTCCATTCTTCTATAAAATACTCGATGTCCTGGTAATTCATCTTATTGATCACCATTGACACCAGTATCTTTAGCTCAGGTCTGTTGGCATGTTTTTTTATCCTTTCATGACAGCCCTGCCCCCGAATGGCATCGTGCATGTTCTTCTTGCCGTCCACTGAGATGTAGAAATTAACGTCCGGCCAATCAGGAAGTTCAAAAGTACCGTTGGTAGCAACAAGGTTAGATCTGAAATATTTCATGCCTCGTTCTATCAACTCTTTTCTCAGCAAAGGTTCGCCGCCGATCCAGGAACATTGATAAAACGGAAAATCAGCCTCTTTTAAACTCTCCAGTTTTTCTATCCACTCGTCATCGCTGAGTTCGGGATTTTCTTCATAATCATGCGCATAAAAATAACAATGCTTACAACGTAAGTTACAACGATTCGTTATATCAATTGCTCCAATTGCGCCTTTGGGCTTGCCAAAGAGATCGAATCTGGTCAAATCGTACAATTTAGAGAAAAACTTTGTCCTTTCCTTCCCTATCTTGTGGCAGGAATAATCAAATACCTTATCTCTAAACGTCCGTTTCGGATCGAATTGTTTATCTTCTAAGGTGTTAATCATTTTACATCAGAAAAATCAATAGTATATTTTTTCTGGTCTTTCCCGGTCTTAACAACAATAGTTGTGTTTGCATCAGGATTTACCCTTCCATAGTTAAAGATACCTATGACACCTTGCCTGTTGTCCTTGTATTTCATGCCAAACTCGGTTTTTTGCGGCAGGATGTTGTTCTCTCCCTGTTTTAGTATAATTTGAACATCTTCCGGCGTTTTAACATTTTCATTAGAAACACTTACCACGACATTGAAAGTTGTGGATTCCTCAATATCTTTAATTTCTTCGGGTGTGAGAGTTTTATCTTTTATAGCCCTCATTGCAGAGACAACGGCAATTCTGATATATTTACTCATAATCAGCCCACCATCGCCCCCGGGATATTCACCAAAGCAGGCCGATTTTACAATACTGCTTTCAAAAACATCTTTTCCTTTATATTTAGCGCCATACTCATTTGCCTCTTTAATCTGTTCCTGTGTTAACCGAACCTCAAACGCTTCTGACACTATAGGTATTCCCAATATGGCAACACAAGCGATACCGAAACACCATAGAATGCACCTCATAAAAACTACCTCCGGTAATGATACTTAATATCCTATAAATTTATAGCTTGGGCACATTACATATCACATAATTTAAGTTCTCTACCTGTTATCATACTGATTTTTTTCCCGAGGTTTTTCATTTCTTTAAACCCGCCGCGGCTTGAGGATTCGCCCACCTCATCTATCAATATCCTTTTTCCATCATTTAAGTGTAACAATACGGCATATCTTATAGATTTATCTGGTATTGAATCTCGTACATCTTTTACAACTTGCACATTTTTTATCCTGGAAAAAGGGAAACTGTCCTCATTATCTAAAAAAAGCGTCCTTCTAACCTTCGTTATTACCTGTTCTAGCTTCCCGTCAACAGTAATCGTCTTGAAAAAGGAACTCAATACAAGCTTATTTGTAACTTTCTTTTTCAATTCCATCGATTTCATACCTCCTTTTTCAATAACCCCCATATACAATTAAAATATAGATTATTTAAAATTGTCTGACTCAATTGCAGAAAATATATCATATACGATTTCTATAGTCAAAATTATTATTTCTATAATTTTCTCCCATCTGCTTACATTAAGAGACCTTAATAAACTGCTACAGCGTGAAGTTAAGATAATATACTGAAAGTGAAAAATCAACTTAAAATAGGTACAAAAAATAAGCTCCCCATTCATAATAGAAGGATGGGGAGCTTATCGTTAGAACAAAACAATTCCAATCAAGACATAGTAGGTGAAATAAATTAACTATTAGACTTTAACATCTATCTTGGCCTTTTCCAGGAGTTGTCTTATTAATACTTGAGCTTTTTCTTCCATCATGTTCTGCTTAATATTCTGTTTCACGTCATCAAATTTAACGTCGTTACCCTTTTTTATTTCTGTAACTTTGATGATATGGTACCCGAACGGTGTTTTTACAGGATCACTCACCTGACCTACCTTCAGCGCAAATGCCGCTGCAGCAAAAGGCTCAA
>MHZD01000033.1:0-17489 GCA_001828645.1 Planctomycetes bacterium RIFOXYC2_FULL_41_27
TACTCTAAAGGTGTTCATACGTCGCTTCTTACACCCTCGGGGAACGTTTAACCCCAATAACTCTCCCCCAACTCCACTATAATTATATCACAGAAAGCATCTTTTGCAAATTTCAAGAAAAAATAAATCTGCAAATAGAGTATCTTTATTGACTGCATAAAATGCTTGTTTTATTGAGATAAAATATGTATGCTTTGCATTATAATTTTTGCTGTATATATTCTATTGGAAAATATAAAGGAGTTGTGAAATGAGAAAACTTTCGATGTTGTTTGCTTTGAATTTAGCTTTAATAACCGTTATTTCGGTACATAGCACGTATGCCGGGAAGCCAGCCGAAGCGCCAAAGGCGGATGTATATATGAAATCCTCACAGGATACGTCTCCCCAGGATGTGTCTTCCCTTTCTGGTAAAATCGTTGAAACGATGAACAGCGGCGGTTATACGTACCTCTGTATCGAAAAGGATGGTAAAAAGATCTGGGTGGCGATACCGGAAACAAAGGTGTCCGTTGGGGAAAATATATCTTTACCGCCAGGCTATGAAATGGTCAATTTCACCAGCAAGACACTTAATCGGACGTTTGAGAAAATCATCTTCACTACAGGTCCCACATCAGCGCAATCAGCGCATGGGGCATCTGACAAAATGAGTGTCCACGGTGGTGCAATGGGCAGTAAAAGCGCAGATACATCAACAACTGAGAACATAAAGGTAGAAAAGGCAACCGGCCAGAATGCTTACACAGTGGCAGAGATTTTTGGAAAAAAATCGGAACTTGACAAGAAAAATGTTGTTGTCAGCGGTAAGGTTGTAAAGGTTTCTGCGGGCATCATGGGAAAGAACTGGCTGCACATACAGGACGGAAGTGGAAATGCAAAGGATGGCAATAATGACTTGGTTGTTACCACTCAGGATATTCCTAAAGTAGGCGATATTGTAACAGCAAGCGGAACATTATATAAGGACAAAGACTTTGGGAGTGGTTATAAGTATGATGTAGTTGTGGAGGAGGCGAGCATTAAAAAATAACAACCAACTGGTACCACAGAAACGACTCTGATTTATCTTAAATATGTGTGTAGGAATTACAACTAATGTAAAAGATTATGAATCAAAGCCATTAATACACTAATTTTTTGCAACATCGACTATTGAAATTCGGGAAGGGTCGGAATAACTTTGTTCCCATCCTTGCTGATCATTATTTCAACTCCCCTTTTGAACTAGCGAAGCTACCTTCATTGCTTGCGGTTTATTGGTGTATAGTGCGCTCGCAAGTAGGAGATGATTTGTTTCGCAGAATCCTCAGAAATGGGAGCCCCATACGTATTGATCATCTTGTGAACCACACCCTCCCAGGTAGCGGCTGGTAGCGGTGGCTGCATGGTGATGTACGTGGTGCTGTGACAAAATCTGCAAAATATCTGGATAATCTCACGACCTTCGCCCTGAGCAAGTTCGGGGGTATAAAGGGGATATGCACCCACGCTGTACACACCATCTGACGACTGCTTGTCCTGACTAGGTTGGCGGACACTGCTCAGTGTACCCTGACTATACTGGCCACTGCGAATCAGACCGGAAATCTCGCTTTCGGCAAGAATGGGTACACACAATAAGGACAGAAGAATTCCGATTATAATACATCTCTCCTTTTCCATCTCACTCCTCACTATTTAAATTGTATAGGAATTTTCATTTTATTCATGCGGTTTTTGAGGTGACACGGATAAACTTCGTTTGTCCGTGTTTAACTTAAATCCACATATCCCCGTCTTCACGAGGACAAGTTTTATAATGGCACAAATTATTCCCCTCCCAAGAGGGGACTTTCTAATTTAAAATTTAAATACCAATATCTTTACTACTTCGCCGCACCCACAGTTATTTCCTGTCGCTCAATCTTGTTCCAAAGATAACCGCCGGGGTTCCAGATAACTTCATCTGGCTGGATATTGCCTTTCTCATCAGTTGCCCGCACGGCAAGCACGTACTTACCGGTACGCTTAGGAATCCAGGTAGTCTCCCATGTGCGAAAGGAATATTGGCCGTAATCTTTCCCAAGTTCGGTCTTGGTCCAATACTTACCGCCGTCCCATGAGAACTCAACCACGACCACCCGCCCAAAGCCGCTAAAGGCAATACCTCGCACTGTTACTGCCATCTCTTCGGGGATTTTACCCGACCCATCGGGAGTAATAATAAACGATCGTACGGGCATCGTCCCAATCGGTATCATTTCGACCCGACCTTCATTGATGTCTCTTGATGTAGTATTACCTCGAGGAGTGTTAGGAATACAATAAGCCTTAGACATCCAGTAATTGGTGTCAGGTTCGGTCAATACCCGTATCCAGGTCAGTGCCTTAGTCCAATAAGTTGCAAACTTACCCGGAACTACCAGTCGTACCGGAAATCCGTTAAGCATGGGCAGCGGTTCTCCATTCATCTCATAAGCTACGACGGTTTCACCTATGACAGGATCGCTAAGACCCAAAGACTTTAGATAGATATGCGAACCCTTGCTCTCCGGTCCTCTGCCCCTGTCCAACCCCTCAAATTGTACCTGAGAAGAACCTGTCTTGACCCCAGCAGTATTCATCAAATCTTTAAGACGCACTCCCGTAAAGAGGGCATTACCCATGGCTCCGTTTCCCCACTGACCACCAGGCACCCTCGGCTGAAAGCGACTGCGGCTATTACCGGAACACTGGTTGACTGCTGTAATAGATACCGGTTTGAACTGGCTCATTAGTTCAGACATAGACAATGCCAAAGTTTTTTCAACGTTCCCTTCTATAAAAAGACGCCAATCCGAAAGACTCACGGCATTCGGTATTTCATCGAGATGCCATCGCACGTAAAAGGCCGCATTGGGCGTAAAAGGAGTAAGGAAGTAATGCCGGGGCGTTTCAAGCTGGATTGGTCGGTCAGTGAGCTGGATCAATGGAAGTTTTTGGGGATGAATGACGAAGGGACCTTCCGATCCCCAATAAGGGTTTGCGTCAGGTCCGGTAAAGCTCGGTAACGGCTCAATAGCCTGGCTGGAAACCTGAGCCCAAGCAGGAATTAACTTGTTTAGGCTCAACCAGGCGGCTCCTCCCCCCATCACCTTCAACAGGAATCTCCGAGACATTATCCATGATTTTTCTTCTGACATCCCACCACCGCCTGTTTCGCTTATGAGTTAAATTGGAGATAGCATTGGATCGATGTGGCAACGCTTACTTTTCAAATTTGAATTTTTACTGCATTGGCACCGATTCCAATAATGGGTTTTATTTCGAGGATTGGGTTGATTCCAATTTCTGGTAAATTGCGAATTCTGATTCGGCTTCGATATGCATACCCTTTTCCTGATAAAGGAATCCTAAATTTTTATGGGCGCCAATGTCACCTGCATCGATATCCAAAACTTTTTTATAGGCATCAATCGCCTCGTCTTGCTTGCCGAGCTTTTGGTAAACAAGCCCAATGTTGTAACAGGCATTCACAAGGGCAGGGTCGATTCCTACTGCCTTTTCCCATTGGGGGATGGCTGTGGTGTACATGTTTTTCTTTGCATAGGCATTACCTAATTTATAATACACCTCAGCATCGTTGGGGTAAACTTCTGAGATCTTTTCCCATGTATTTATGGCTTTGTCTATTAGACCATTTACATAATAAGCGTCAGCAAGACTGGTAAGAGCATCATAATCATTCGGGTTGATCTCGATAACTTTGGTCCACATAGAAATGGCCTTGTCAATCTTATCCTGATTGTAATATGCTATCCCCAAATTAAAATATGCATCGGCATTTTCCGGATTTAGTTCGATAGTCTTTTTCCAGGCAACAATGGATTTATCATGCCTACCTTTAGCTGCAAGGAGTTCACCATAATTATAATACGCCTCTGAATAGGCGGGTTTGACATCGATGGCCTTTTTGTATTCAGACAACGCTTCCTCCAGCATGTCCTTTTCCGTATAAACCTCACCAAGGGTAAAGTGTGCCTCTGCAATTTTTGGGTTAAGCTTTAGTGCCTGCCCTAGTGATGTTACAGCGTCTTCAGACTTGCCCTTCTCGCTATATATCAGTCCAAGATTGAAGTACGCTTCTGCAAAATTAGGCGCTAGTTCCAGCGCTTTTTCAAAGGCATCAGAAGCTTCTTCAAGCTTACCCTTCGCATAGAGGGCAATTCCAAGATTATTAAACGCCTCAGGATAATTTTTGTCTAACTGAATGGCTGATTTATGTTCAGTGATTGACTTTCCAAAATCACCCTCTTTGTAATACAATGAACCAAGATAATTGTGTGCCTCCGCATCTTTGGGATTTAACTCAAGTGTTTGTTTGAACTCATTAATAGCCTTGTCAAATAACTTCTTTTTGTAATATGCCAATCCCAGCATAAAGTGGATGTCGGCTGAATTCGGGTCAAATTTGTTTGACCTTTTTAGTGAAGTAATACACTCATCTATCATATCATTTTCATAATAGAGGAGTCCCATGTTGTAGTTTGCATCAGCCACTGATGGATTCAACTCCAGGCTTTCCTTAAATGCAGAGAGGGATTCCGTGAAGGCCTTTTTCTTTTTGTAGGCTAAGCCGAGGTCGTTGTAAACATCCGCCTTTTCTTTGGTCTGGTTTGCCTTATAATAAGATACGGCAGCAAGCAACTCAGGAATGGCTTCATTATGCTTGTCATTCTCATAATAGGCCTTTCCCAAATAGTGGCGCAGTTCCCCATCCTCTTTTATTCCTTCAGACGCCAGCTTCAATTCCTCCAAAGCCTCTTCTGTCATTCCTTTTTTGAAGTAAGAAATGCCCTCTGTTTTATGCTGTGCTGGTGTGGTTGCGCCTGTGATCCTATCGGTGATCAAATTCAGATACCCCTTTTTGGGCTTCTTTTCAGCCTTTGCATAATAGGGAGATCGGCATGCTGTCGGAAAAGTAATCAGTAGCAAAAGAACCCAAAACTGTTTTTTTATATTCATACTTAGGAGTTTCAAAATGAGATGCAAATGAATGTATCTTGTTAAGATTTTAAAACAAATTAAAATTTATCCGAGAAAACCTGCGTCCTAAGCAATTCAGGCTTCAATCTATCAAAGTAGCATCCTATTGTCAAATAGTTATTGAATGTGGTTAGGGTGTATAGTAAAATTTGTTTAACAAAATATAATTTATGATATAGAGCAGGAAGAATTCTCATGACAAATAACATAATTATTTTTGATACCACCCTTCGCGATGGGGAGCAATCACCGGGCGCAAGCCTCGATATTAATGAAAAGGTGAATATTGCCAGACAATTGGCTTTGTTAAATGTGGATGTTATCGAGGCCGGATTCCCCGTATCATCGCCGGGAGATTTTGAATCGGTCAGCAGGATTGCCCGAGAAATTTGCGGGGTTTCCATTGCGGGTCTTGCCCGTGCAGTTGAGAAGGATATTGACAGCGCAGCTAAGGCGCTTGAAAAGGCAGAAAAACCCAGAATTCATGTCTTTTTGGCTACCTCGGAGATTCATCGAAAATACAAGCTCCTCAAGGCAAAGGAGGAGATTCTCAATTTAGCCGTAAAGGGGGTTAAACATGCCTTAAAATATGTGGACGACGTAGAGTTCTCACCAGAAGACGCCTCACGAACAGAATTAGATTTTCTCATCCAGGTTGTAGCGGCCGTTATCGACGCCGGTGCAAAGACCGTTAATATTCCTGATACAGTAGGCTATGCCGTACCTGACCATTATGCCTCCATTATTCGGGGATTAAAAGAAAACGTGAATAATATCAAAAAGGCTGTGATCAGCGTTCACTGCCATAATGACCTTGGACTTGCCGTGGCTAATTCTCTGGCCGCTGTGAAGGCCGGCGCGCAACAGGTAGAATGTACCATAAATGGAATTGGAGAACGGGCAGGGAATGCGGCATTAGAAGAGATAGTTATGGCACTTAAAACACGACGGGACTTTTTCCATTGTTCCACCCGCATTGTTACAAAAGAGTTGATTGCTACAAGCAGACTGGTAAGCACCCTTACAGGACTTCGCGTACAGAGGAACAAGGCCATTGTCGGCGAGAATGCATTTGCACACCAATCAGGAGTGCATCAGGACGGGATACTCAAGGAACGTACGACTTACGAAATTATGAAGCCAGAAGACGTTGGATTACAAAAAGCCAGAATTGTACTCGGAAAATTGTCCGGGCGGCATGCCTTAAAAGAACGGATTAAGGAACTGGGTTATGAATTGTCTGAAGGAGAATTTGAACGTGCTTTTGAGGAATTCAAGCATATTGCTGATAAAAAGAAAGAGGTTTATGATGAGGACATTGAAGCCATCGTAGGGGTAGAAAAGATGGACGTTCCCAATATCTTCCAGCTGGAAAGCCTCAGTATCAGTTGCGGGCCGAATGCAGTGCCTACCGCAGGGGTGAGACTTAAATTGCAAGACGGTCATGTGGTGGATAATGCCACGATTGGCGACGGCCCTATTGATGCACTTTTTAAGGCCATTGATTTATCAACAGGAATTCCCGGAAAGCTGCAGGATTATAACATTCGCGCGGTCACCGGCGGGAAAGACGCCATGGGTGAGGTTTCTGTGAATGTCGAAGTAAATGGTAAAACAGTCAGAGGTCGTGCAGTGAGCACAGATATTATTGAAGCGAGCGCAAAGGCTTATTTGAATGCCATCAATAAGGTAACTGCAAAATAATGATCTGTATACCCATCGTTGCAAATAACCTTGAGGACGCTCTCCATGATACGGCAGAGGCATCAAAGGTTGCAGATATAGTCGAATTACGCATTGACTATATAAAGAACGTTGACCTGAAACGTTTACTTGAAAAGTGTACAAAGCCTGTAATTGTAACCAACAGGCCTGTTCGGGAAGGAGGCAAGTTTGATGGAAGCGAAGAAGAAAGAATTGAACTCTTAAAACTTGCTCTACAGCTTCAGGCCGATTATGTGGATGTCGAACACGACAGCATTCAACACATTTGCAGGGGCACGGGACGCCTTGCCCACACAAATAAAACAAAATTAATAGTATCCTACCACAATTTCCGCGAGACACCAGGGGACTTAACCGATATTTACAAAAGACTCAGTCAGAGCGGCGTCGACATTGTAAAAATTGTTACCTATGCAAATAGCATTACAGACAATGTCAGGATATATCAACTTCTCAAACAATCTCAGATGCCTATGATATCATTTTGTATGGGTGAATTAGGCATCATCAGCCGCATTTTGTATAAAAGATTTGGCAGTTATTTAACATTTGCATCTCTCCGTACAGGAAAAGAATCTGCCCCTGGTCAGATCAGTATCCATGAGCTTTTAAATACCTATCAGGCCCAGAAACAGGATAAACAGTCGTCAATCTATGGGTTGATTGGTAATCCAGTCGCTCATAGCATTAGTCCGATCATTCATAATACACTCTTTAAGGAAATGAATTTTAACAGCGTTTATGTTCCTTTTAAGGTAGATAATATAGGTGAATTTATAAAGGAATTTAGGGGATTAGATGTTAAAGGTTACAGTGTAACAATTCCTCATAAAGAGTCCGTAGTAAAATATCTGGATGCGGTCGACCCAATAGCAAAGAAAATCGGAGCCGTGAATACTATTGTAAACAGGGGTGGGCAACTGGTCGGTTTTAACACCGACTGTGAAGCAGCTATTAAAGTATTGGAAGGTGTCAATCAAGTATGCAGTAAGGGCGAACGGTCGTTCGTCCTTACAAAGGATGTGCATTTGAAAGGAAAAAAGGTCACATTGATTGGCGCTGGAGGTGTTGCTCGTGCAATTGCCTTCGGATTAAAGGAGCGCCAGGCGCAGATAACGATTATTAATAGAAATTACGAACGGGCACAATCACTTGCCAGGGACGTTGGATGTCTTTGTAAAAAATTCGATGATCTGCAAGCGCTCGATACGGATATATTGATTAATGCCACTCCTGTAGGTATGTTTCCAAAAATCAATGAAACGCCATTCGACAAGAATAAATTGAAATCCAATATGATCGTCTTTGATACTATTTATAATCCTATAGAAACTAAATTATTGCATGATGCTAAAACTCAAGGTTGTAAAACTATAAATGGTTTGTCGATGTTTATTCACCAAGCGGCGGCACAATTTAAACTATGGACAGGCCAAATGCCGTCTGTTGAAATAATAGAAAAAATCGCTTGTGAAAAGTTGACAATGGGATAATAATTTGGCCACAAATTTACACGAATAAGCACAAATGAAAAGAAAGAAGACAAAAACAAGTTATGGAGAAAGGGAGAATCTCTTGAATATCATCTTGATTGGTTTTCGTGGTACCGGTAAAACCACTATTGGCAAAATGCTCGCGCAACGGCTTGGCAAGGAATTTGTTGATGCCGATGAGTATTTAGAGCAAAAGGAAGGAAAGACTATCAAAGACATCTTTTCGGAAGGCGGAGAAAAGCTCTTTCGGGAAATCGAAACTCAGATCATTGCAGAATTGTGTCGTTTAGATAATAGAGTTGTAGCTACCGGTGGAGGGGCAATCCTTCGGGAAGAAAATGTAAGAGCGCTCAGAAAGAGTGGAATCATAATCCTTTTAGAAGCGGACGCTGATACCATTTATGAACGAATTCATAAGAATACCCTAGCAGGACAAAGAAGGCCCAACCTTACGAATCAAGGAGGATACCAGGAAATTGAATATCTTTTAGAACACAGAAGGCCGCTTTATGACAGAACAGCGGATTTTGTAATAAACACAACCAGTATGTCCGCCGTTGATGCTGCAAATAAAATAATAACCTTTATTAAGAATCATGTTGTAAATTTAAGAAAATAGTGCCGAAATTACCTTCTGGAGTTATTGATTTCTTTTACTATTCTAAGTACTATTTTTTCATAGGATTGTGTGAGTTTTTCTTTATCTTTTTTTCCAGTAACTTCAGAGGCTTACTTTTTATCTCACCCAGAAGTTCATTAATTTTCTTTGTGAGCGATAATGCAGCCTCAGCGTTTAAATACAGGATTTTCAAGGATGAGGGTAAGAATTTCTAATATAAATTATTATCAATGGTTGAAAAACAATGCATACATGTTGCTAATAATATTTTTAGCAATCTTTTTACGTGTTATTAACTTGAGTTGGGTACCCAATGGTTTTTATTGTGACGAGGCATCCATTGGTTACAATGCCTATTCTATTCTTCAAACCGGCAAAGATGAGCATGGCGAGATATTGCCTTTATATTTCAAGGCATTCGGAGAATATAAAAATCCTGTCTATATATACACAGTAATTCCTTTCATAAAAATCTTTGGCTTAAATGAGTTTGCTGTAAGGTTTACCTCGGCAATGTTCGGGGTATTGACTGTGTATTGTACTTACCTGGTAGCAAAACAACTGTTTAATAAAACTGTTGGACTAATTGCTGCATTACTTTTAACAATATCTCCATGGCATTTGCAATTTAGCCGCATTGCGTTTGAGGCTATTTCACTGCCATGCTTTTTCACGATCAGCTTCTACTTTTTACTGAAAGGACTTAATAAAGGTAGATATCTATTTTATAGTGCCATTTTGTTTGCGCTAACCTTTTACACTTATGCCCCGGCAAAGGTATTTGTACCGCTTTTTCTTGCAGGTTTCTTTACTCTAAATTTTCGTGGTTTATTACAATTCAAACGGGAATTTGTATTGTCTCTATTAATTGGATTGCTTATTTTAGCACCACTTTTAATATTAACTTTTAAAGGGGAAGGACAGTCAAGGTTTAATATTATTTCTATTTTTACTGAACATTCTTTGGGAATGACAAGAGATGGTATTTTAAATGATAAGTACTGGGTGCCGTCTTTTTTTAAAAGCCTTGTAAACAATAAAATATTTTTGATTTCATATTCTTTTATTAGAAATTATTTATTACACGTTTCTCCTGATTTCCTGTTTTTTAAGGGTGACCTGAATTCAAGACATAACATCGGGGCGATAGGACAGCTATATAGATTTGAATGTATACTTCTTGTCATTGGATTAATCTTCATTTTTGTAAAGAGGCGGAAAGAGTATTTAATTCTGGCGTGGTGGTTTTTTATGTTTCCAGTGTCTTCGAGTTTAACGTATGAGAGTATTCCTCACGCCGTAAGGACAATATGTGGACTGCCTGTTTTCCAGATAATTGCTGCTGTAAGCATAGATTCATTATACGGATATTTTAAGCAGATTGACAAAAGTAGATTTCAGTATAGGGAATATATCACATACGTTATTATATCAATATCTATCGCCTTTCTAGTGCTAGTAGTTTTCAATATAAGATACTATTTTGCGAGGTATTACAAGGTGTATTCCAGTGTTTTTTATGGTTCGTTTGATTATGGAATGAAGGAGATTATTCAGAGTACTGAAAATTTAAGAAATATTGATTTTTATAGTTTTTCCGGTATGGGTAACCCCTATATATTCGTGTTGTTCTATACAGGATATAACCCTGCAGAATGGCAGAATGCGGATCGTTTTGATAAATATTCTTTTGATGGTTTTAGCCGCAGTACGAACAGGAAACAGGCATTAATTGTCAGGGCAGGTAATTTCCCCCAGTATAAAACTATTCAAACAATATTTTTTCCGGATGGTAGGGCAGGTTATGAAATCAAGGAGGTTGCCGAGAGACGGGTTGATGTATTAGATATTGCTGATATAAGACCCGAATTTATCGGTGGTTTAAGGGGAAGTTATTATAACGGAAAGTATTTTAATAATTCTGTCCTTTCAAGAACGGATAAGGTTATAAACTTTGATTGGGGACGCGGTTCTCCTGTTAACGGCGTGAATGGCGATAATTTTTCAGTGCGCTGGGAAGGCTTGGTAAAGGTTGATTCCAGTGGAGAATATAAATTCTATACTGTTAGTGATGATGGTGTAAGGTTGATAATTGATGAACACACCATTATTGATAACTGGAAGCCGCATCGGGAAACCGAAGATTCTGCTGCAATTTACATGGACAGGGGCTGGCACAGGATTACTATTGAATATAATGATATAGGTTTTGATGCGATAATTAAACTGTTATGGAGTACGCCGTCAATGAATAGAACGGTTGTACCTTCAGATCGCTTGAGCTTTTATGATAAGTAAGATTAAATTCTATTGTTTCCTGACAAATCACAAAGATTGAGGAAGAAAATATATGGAGTCTGTTGTCCTATTTATAATTGTTTCTGTTATTGCCGGGTTTTTACTTACTTACTTTTTGTCAGCAAGGTATTCCATACTTGAAAGAATTGCTTATGGCATGGTTGTTGGTTTAGGACTCCATACATGGATTGTTTATCTCCTTTCGTTGATATGGGGACTCCAGTTCAAGAGTATATACATATCAATGTGTCTGCTATGTATTTTTATTGCTGTATTTTTGACTATTAAATGGGGGTATTTAAAAGGAAAGATAGTAAATGAGATAACCGATATAAGGGGGGATTTTCTTCAGAATAAGATATCGTATTTTGTTCATATTGCTGTATTTTCGTTCTTTACTACAATCTTCTGCCGTTTGTTTTACAGGACGGTAATATGGAAAAGCGATGGATTATATATTGGTTTGGCAAATAACTACGGCGACCTTCCATTGCACCTTGCCTATATTACATCATTTGTATTGGGTGATAACGTTCCGCCACAAGACCCATCTTTTGCTGGCGAAAAACTCTGCTATCCTTTCCTTTCAGATTTTTTGTCGGCTATTTTTTTAAAATTGGGTTTAGATTTCAAGGATATATTTTTTATACCCGGTTTTTTATTAACAGTTTCATTCTATTGTATCCTTTATTACTTTACTTATCGTTTAACGAAGAGAAGACTTGCTGCAATTATTTCTCCATTTATATTCTTCTTTACAGGGGGTTTTGGTTTTTATTATTTCTTTCAGGACCTAGCAAATACATCCGGTAGTTTATGGTCATTCCTGATGAATTTACCAAGGGATTATACAAAAATAGAACCACTGAATTATCGCTGGATTACACCATTATCGTGCTTGAACGTACCGCAAAGGCCGTTCTTATTTGGTTTCCCAATCAACATGTTAATCTTTTTACTTCTTTATACAGGTATTGAGCGGAAAAATTGGAGAGAATTTTTATTTGCCGGTATCCTTGCTGGTTCACTGCCTTTGTTTCATACGCACAGCTTCCTTGCTATGCTTATGGTTACAATACCGCTTGGACTTGTTTTCTGGGACTGGCGCAGGTGGTTCCTATTCTTCATGCCTGCATTTGTATTATCTTTACCTCAGGTGTTATATCTTTCAGAACACGTTGGAGGCGAGGGATTCTTTAAGCCCTATTTTGGCTGGGTGGTAGGCAACGAAAATCCATTCTGGTTCTGGTTGAAGAATACTACACTTTTCTGGCCATTGGTTATTGGTGGATTTGTGCTTATTTTTACTTTTTATAGAGATGCAAATAACAATGTCCATATCCGTTCTGGGTTCTATTTATTAACATTCTTGATACCTTTTCTATTACCCAATGTAATGCTATTTGCGCCGTGGGACTGGGATAATATAAAGATTTTGATATACTGGTTTTTAGGCACTATTCCTGTTGCCGCTTTAGCGTTGACTTGTCTATGGGATGCATTTACAAAGGATAAAAAGGTAGAAGGAATTTCTGGAGAAGGCAAACATTCTGTATCGATTAATATCGCTTTACCATATAAAATCCTTTTAAGGGCAGGGTTTTTAATAATAATGTTTATCATTACTGCGTCGGGCGGTATTGATGTGTTCAGATATGCAATCGCACCTGTGAATGGGTCAAAGGAATTTTCTACAGAAGAAGTTGAAATTGCTAAACAAATATCTACCTTAACTCCTTTAGATGCTGTTTTTTTAAATGCACCTATTTTTAATCACCTTGTATTTATGACAGGCAGAAAGACTTTGATGGGCTGGCCTCCGCATATATGGAGTCATGGTTACGATGAGAGCCAAACGCGTGAAAATGATATAAAAATAATGTTAAGAGGCAAGCCCGAGGCATTTCAATTGGTAGATAAGTATAAACCAGACTATGCTATAGTAGGTCCGCATGAAAGAAGGATTGGTGTAAATAAAAAATATTTTGATAATAATTATTCATGCATTATTACGACAAAATACTATAATGTTTACGACCTTAATAAAAAGAAACAGACGTTTCAAGTTGGTAGTAAAGATTCTCCTGATAAGAAATACGGCCTGAATGTTTACTACTTTAATAATTTAAACTGGGAGGGGGAACCTGTGTACGAAGAAGTTGACTCTTACATTGAATTTAATTATTCAAGTGACAACGAGAAACCGGTATCCGGTCCTTTTAGCGCCATTTGGGAAGGATTTATTGATGTTGACATAACAGGTATGTACTCGTTTCAGTTGGCATCAGATGATGGTTCATGGCTCTATATAGGCGATAAACTTGTAATAGATAACGGTGGTTACCATGCCAGGAAGTCTGCAAATAATAAAATCTTATTAAATGAAGGTAAACATAGAATTAAGATTAAATATTTTGACGGCGGTGGAGGGGCCGTTCTTGACTTGTTATGGACTCCACCTGGTAGTGTAGAAGAAAAGATACCGGCAGAAAGATTGAAGATAAAAGATTAAAGACAAAAGATAAAAAGGAGAAAGTGACATGACGATAAAATATAACGTTGAGTCTAAAAAAGGCAAATTGGTTATATCTGAAAAAACTGTGAACTATAAAATAGATTTGAGAGAACGTTTAGTTGATTTTGCTGTAAATACTATTAAATTTTTAGGAACTATTCATTACAGAAAAGAATATGACGTGATTCGTTATCAGTTATCAAAAGCTGCTACCTCAATTGGCGCTAATTATGAAGAAAGTCAGGCCTCTACACCAAAGGAATTCCACGCAAAAGTAGCAATAAGTCTGAGAGAATCACTGGAAACCTGTTTTTGGTACAAAGTTATAAACAAACTCAACCTGGGAAAAGAAGATATACGCAGATATTTAATCCAAGAATCAAAAGAAATATCTCTAATCATGGGTTCAATTGCATCAAAAACTAAATAACAATAGAATTGTTTCTCTTTAATCTTTTATCTTTAATCTTCAAACCATGAAAGAACGACAAAGCCAAATAATTCCACTACTCATCGTTTTTTTTGTACCCGTTTTAATAGCGTCCCTTATTCGCTTCTGGGATCTCGACCTCAGGCCCTTTCATTCAGATGAAGGCGTTAACAGCCATTTCCTGATTAATCTATATAAAACGGGCTACTATCGCTATGACCCTTCCAATTATCATGGCCCGTTCCTCTATTACATTGGTTTAATTCCTACATACATTTTAGGTTTTACTGATTTCTCTTTTAGATTGTTGCCGGTTTTATTTGGCATTATGACAGTTGCCCTGTTGTATCCTTTACACAAAAGGTTTGGGGCGATGGGGTTATTAACGGCGGGATTATTAGTTGCCCTTTCTCCATCCATCTCATTTTTCTCAAGAGATACAATTCATGAAATATATTTAATCTTTTTTTCGCTGGCAATAATTGTCTCGTTCTTTCTTTATTCAGAAACAAGGAAATCAAGGTACATTTATTTCGCAGTCGCAAGCATTGCATTTGTGATTACGATAAAAGAAACATATATAATTACATTCGCAGTTTTTGCGCTGTCTTTGATTATTGCGTATTGTTTTGAAGTAGGATTATCTCCCAAAGGCACACGGTATGCCAGGTTTAAAAACATCTTTACCACATTTGCAAGTGAATGCAAAAGACACAAATATGCTGTTGGCATAAGCGTGGGGATGTTCTTTCTAATCAATTTCCTGTTTTATTCTTCTTTTTTTACCTATTATGAGGGTGTAAATGGGATATTGAGGACTTTAAAGATATGGTCAAAGACAGGCGTGCATCAAGGCGGTCATGCCAAGCCTTTCTTCTATTATTTTAAACTGTTTCGCAAATTTGAACTTCCCATGCTGGTATTGGGAATTGCTGGATTTTATTATGCATTCAGGCATAGAAGTAAATTTACTGTTTTTGTATCATTTTGGGCCATTCTCATTTATGTCGTTTACTCCCTTATACCTTATAAGACACCGTGGCTGGTAGTGAATATTTTATTACCACTTTCCATTCTGGCGGGTATTTTTGTAAACGGCATATTTGGAATAGTAAAAAAAAGATGGCATTATGCTATCTTTTATCCAATATACGTGATCATTTTTGGTATTATTTGTTATCAGTCCATTATGCTAAATTTTAAAAATTACGACGATGAACGATACGAGCTTGTCTATGTTCAGACCAAACGAGATGTTTATAATTTAATGAACAGAATGGAATCACTCTCAAACACATCTGGAAAGAGTATAGTCATCAATATTGTTTCAAAAGAATATTGGCCATTACCCTGGTATTTCCGAGAGTATAAAAATGCAAGATTCTGGGGCAGTGTTATTGATAATCCCAACGCACCTGTTATCCTGGTTGATAAGAGTGGAGAGAGTAAACTCAAGGAAAAGTTAAAGGGAAAATACAAGAAGGAGCGGTTTGTATTACGGCCTGGTGTATGGCTCGTGGCTTATATACAAGAAGATCTATACAATGCCGTATGTGGAGAAGAAGCAACTTCGAAAGCAGCGAGCCTGCCAATTACCAAAGTTTCTAAGGATGAATTAGAGCAGGGATTGACAGGTAAATATTATTATAATATCGAATGTATCGGACTGCCTTTTTTGTCCAGGGTGGAAAAAAATTCCATTTCCTTTACCTATAATGATGAAACACAAAAGCCCTATAGGTCTCCTTTTGGCATCGAGTGGGAAGGATATCTGTCCATAGCGCAAAAGGGAGTCTATCAATTTGCAACAAAATCGGATGATGGTTCAGTTGTTTATATCGATGGGAACTTGGTTGTAGACAATGATGACCTTCATGCGATGAGACATATTACAGGTGTTGTCTCTCTTGGTGAGGGGTTCCATCATGTTCGAATAAAATATTTTGATGGTGGAGGGGGAGCCATTATGGAATTTTTATGGACGCCACCTGGTGGAAGCGAGTCCCTTGTTCCAGTTCAGGTTTTATTTCATAAAAAATGACATCATCTATAGTCGCCTTTTAAATCTTTAATTTTTATTCCTATCAGGTCTTTGAACATTTGAAGGGAGTGTTTTATAGGGCTGACCTTACTTAATGGAGAGTTTTCCCAGCGAATGGGGATTTCCTTGATCTTGAAATTATACTTTCGTGATAAATAAAGAGCTTCCACATCAAACGAAAAACCATCAATTTTACACCTGTTAAAGACTGTTTTGACGGCTTCTCGCTTAAATCCTTTAAATCCACACTGCGTATCGATAATCCCTTTCAGCAATACCATATTTACCATGAAGTTAAATATTTTTCCCATCTTCTCCCTGTACCAGGGTTGATGAACAAGAATATCTGAGCCTGGCATACTTCTCGATCCGATAACCACATCATAACCATTTATAAGATACGGCAGACATTTTTCTATTTCCTCAATTGGGGTAGAAAGGTCCGCATCGGTAAAGAAAGCGTATTCACCTCGTGCGGACAACATGCCTTTTCTCACTGAATAACCTTTACCGCTGTTCTGTTCATTTATCAAAATAACAATGTGTCTGTTTGAACTTGCAAAATTCTTTACCATTTGTAAGGTGTTATCCGTGGAGCCATCGTCCACTACGATGATTTCATAAGGAAAGTCTTTTGTAGAGAGATAGGCGCATATCTTGCTAAGAGTGGATAATAACCTTTTTTCCTCGTTATAGGCAGGAATTATTACTGACAGGAAGCATTCTTTCATTTATAAATTAAAATCGTAGATCGTTTACACTGAGAATTGCCGTTAGCATAGAGATTACGATTACACCGATGACAGCACCCATGAGCAATATAAGCAGAGGTTCTACCATAGTTACCAGTCGCTTCATTCGCTGTTCCGTATCGGCATCAAAATTATCTGCAACTTTAAGGAGCATTTGATCCAAATTTCCTGTTTCTTCTCCTACTTTTAATAAATGGACAGCAATTTCTGGTAGAAATCTTTTTTGTGCGAGTGAAATTGTGAGGCTCGCACCTTCTTTCACATTAGACTTTACATTACTGAGAATGTCAGCAAGATATTGATTGGATAGCACATCTTTAACGATATCCATCGATTTAAGCAGCGGTACCCCGTTTTCGAGTAGTGTACCGAGCGTTCTCGCAAATCTGGATATTTGCATTTTCCATAGAAGATTACCAATGAGTGGTAATTTCAACTTTTTTTGATCTATTTTTATTGATGTGTTCTTATCCTTCATCGCTTTTTTATACAAAAAGAATGCGATCATGGCGACAATAATAGAAATCCAGCCGTATCTAATGGAGTATCGGCTCATCCCCATGAGTATCATAGTCGAAAAAGGAAGAGAAATTCCCATTCCTTCAAATA
>MHZD01000033.1:17502-17970 GCA_001828645.1 Planctomycetes bacterium RIFOXYC2_FULL_41_27
GAAATTCCCATTCCTTCAAATATCTGAGAGAATTTGGGGATAACATAAACAATGAGTGCGCCTACTGATATGAGACCGGTGCTGCTCAACAAGAGTGGATAAATCATTGCAGAGATAATTTCACCCCTGACTTTTTGTAAGCGTTCTTGAAACGCTCCCAGCCTTTTAAGTACCTGTGGCAATACCCCACCTTCTTCTCCAGCACGTACCATATTAATGTAAACACCGGTGAATAGTTTGGTATGGTTTGCAAGCGCTTCAGCAAAGGATTTTCCTGATTTAATCCTATTCAGCAAATCTTCAACAACATTTTTAATTGTGTTATTATCCTGTCCTGATAATAAAATGGACAAGCTTTTATCAATAGGGATGCCACCTTCAAGCAGTGTTGCTAATTCTTGTGTGAAAGGTAAAACGGCTTTCTTGTTTACACGATTTACAAAAAGTCCAAATTTTTTATTCTTATCT
>MHZD01000034.1:0-11527 GCA_001828645.1 Planctomycetes bacterium RIFOXYC2_FULL_41_27
AGAAGTCTACCTGGCAATTCAAAACATTCTTTCATTTCCTCATGCTTGGGCACAACTTTCTTCAAATACCAGAAGATGTTTGACAAATCGTTTCCCTTAAATGGGGTAAACGAGGTCGCGTCTTGATTTATGATTATTATTGATTTTTTACAAATTTTGTTTTTTCAAAAATCTGTTCGTGTTAAACAAACTCCTAAATCTCCTCATTCTTCCCGGTCGCCCTTAATACCAAGCCTCCAACTTATGCTTCACGTTCTTTGAGTTTGCGACATATACCGTCGCAGAATGGTGGATTTTTTGTTAAATAGCAATTGCAAATTAGATATTTTCTTTTCAGCACGATTTTAAACGGGCGCGGTTTTTTATCCGTTCCCTTATGTGAACCGTCACAGAACGGCTCATTTTTCGTATTCCCACATGCACACCAGTGATACGTGCCGGGTCCCAGTTCAATGGTAAGAGGCATCTCCTTCATAGATTCTTTTTCTCTTCGGTTTCAAACCCATCCAATCGGGGCATAATAAAAGATGCCACCCTAAAAGCATGGCATAGGTAGATAACCTATAACGCAGGTCCCGATTTTGAAATAATACGAATACATTACTTATAAAGTTTGCGATACAGTTTATCAGAATTTTTACTAAATAAAATGTCCTGAATACTCTATATGACACAATGGTTCTGTTTTTTTTAAAAAAGATGTAGAGTGAACGACAATACTCTATCTGTGATTGCCACGGCGCCATTTTCTTGCTTTGTCCACCAAGATGAATGACCCTGGCTTCGGGTACATGATACACCTTCCAGCCCGCCTTTTGCATGCGGTAGCACCAATCGGTTTCCTCGAGGAAAAAGAAATAATCTTCATCTAATTTCCCGACATTTTTAATAGCCTCGTTTCTTATCATCATACATGCCCCAATAACTGATTCAACTTCCATAGGTTGTACGATGGATTGTTTCTTGCTTGGATATTTATAAGGGAAGAACCATTGCAATAGACTTTTGTTAAGAAGCTCCGTTGCTAAAGTCGGATAGTTATCATAACTGTGTTGCCTCGTGCCATCCGGCTTTTCAAGTTGAGCCCCGGCAATTCCGGCGTCTTTGTGCTGCTCCATGAATGAATACATTACACGAATGGCATTTTTGTGCAAGAGTGTATCCGTATTGATTAATACGCTGTAGATTGCTGCATTTTTTCCCAGGGCTTGATTCACAGCAGCGGCAAATCCCTTATTTTCCTGATTCTCAATGACAATAACCTGTGGGAATTGTTCGCGGACAGCCGCAATGCTATCATCCCGGGAGCCATTATCTACTACACATATTTGATAATTAATGTATTTTACCGTTTTGTAAATGGAATCAATACAATCTATTAACAACTGCCTGGTATTCCAGTTTACAATGATAAAGCGCATGTCAATCATATAATATCGTTAATACCACACTATCCCTTTTTCAAATGCAATCTTTCTTCGTATAAATGAAGAATTTCCTCTCCAACTTTCTCCAGGCTATATGAGAATCCTTGTTGTAAAGAGTTTTTAGAAAATTCTGAATGTAAGTTTTTGTTATCATATAAACGATATATACTGTATGCTATTTCATCAGGCTCTTCTCCAACAACAAAGCCATCTACTTTATCATGCACAATCTCTTGCAGAAAATCATTCTTCAGACAAATAATCGGTTTACCCATTGCTTGACATTGTCTGAGCGCACGGGCTGTGCCATCTGAGCCAGGCATTGTATAAAACATCACATCAAAGCAATTAATAATATCCCAGTAATCCGCTTTTCTGTAACCACCAAATATAATCGTATCCGACAAACCAAACTTTTCAGAGGATTCCTTTAGCTGCTTTACTATTCCAGCTTTTCCACGACCTAAGATAAGAAATTTAATATTTTTACCAGAGGCTTTTATGCATTTTGCAGTCTCGATCACAAGATCAAACCTTCTGTATGGTTGAAGCCTCATAACAATGCCTATTATGAAGGATTTATTAGTAGTCATAAATTCATTTGAGACTGAAACATTATGAGGTGTTTGCACTATTGCTTTCATATTCAACCAGTTGTTTATATGCACTACATTTCCTAATTTTGGACTCAATATTTCACTTATCTTTTTGCTAAAAGTAGTAATAACATCTGCCTTTCTCCAGATTGTCCTACGTAAGAAACCCGGAAGATCAACCGCGAAATCAGTGAATACTATAAGCTTTTGACGCAAATCACCCGCTAAAGAAGCAAGATCGTTTTCCCGAAATGTATGAATTATATCAGGTTGAAATTCTCTAATACACTGCTTAATACTTTCTCGATTTTTGAAAAATCCTACGATACCGCCTCGCTTAATAAGTGTTGTTGTAATTTTTATTTTCTTACTTTCAATATGTGAGGTTAAACTCCTTTCAAGGTTTTTCGGGGTACTTGTTAAAATTGCGACATCTGCATGCTTGCTCATATAATCGCATAATTCAACTATGGGTTGTGATGGCCCCGTCCACTTCCAATCTGAATAAATGTATAAAACTCTCATAGGATTCAAATTTGCATTATTGCGGAGCGTGTCTTAAGCTGCATGGGAAAATACCAAATATGGCAAATAACCCATGGAAGACCTCCCCACCATCATTCGACTGCGCTCACGACGAAGGCCCCTCCTTGTTAACTTATCTTACCCACATTTCCGTCTGAACACCGTGGATTGCAAGTCCCCCTAAAAAAGGGGAATGCAGGGGATTGTTTAAGTCGTTTGAGATAATAGCCTTATATTTACCTTAAGGAAATTCAAAATTGGCACAAAGTCACTAAGACACCGGGATTTCCCTTTCTTCCATACCATGTTCCATATAGTATACTATTGACGGATTTTCATAATTATATCAAACTAGAAATTGGGTTACCATATCGTTTTGGACCTAGAATACAACGTATGTAAATAATATCTTATTGTCCTTATATTTAAGGGATTATACTTTAAAGACAAACGAAAATTCTCACTTGCTTGAATTTTATTACCTATTCTTAAATAGTATCGACCGACTTTTGCATAATGTGAAGCTAATCGCTTTTTATAAACTTTTTCGGTAATACTATTTTCGGCGGCTTTAAACTTATTATATATTTTATCGATGACCATTTTTTGGTATTTTAGGACATTATTCCTGTTCTTACTTAAAGAATGGAGGTTATGTCTGTATTTAACAAGCGGTGTATTAATCCCCCCAACTTTAAAGTAGAATGCAATCTGTAACCACATATCCCAGTCTTGACAGTTAAAGAGTTGTACATCGAATAAACCCGTTGTTTCAAATATCTCTTTTCGCACAACTACTGATGAGGTAATTATAAAATTCTGTTCAGAAAATAATTGTGCAAAAACATTACCCGATGGTAATCGTCTCTTTGAAGCTTCATCAAGCACACGACCATTTTCATCTATATTCACATGTTTTGAATATACCATACTGACATCTGGGTGTTTGTTGAAATACTCAATATCAGTTTGCAATTTTTCTGGCAACCAGATATCGTCCGCATCGATGAAGGCTATATACTTACCTTGTGCTGATTGAATTCCAATATTTCTTGCTACGGACGCTCCTCTGTTATTCTCTAACCTAAGGTACTTTATCCTTTGATAGAATGGATATAAGACTTCCTTCGTGTTGTCCATAGAACCGTCATCCACTACGATGATTTCGTAAGAATCGTAGGTTTGTGACAAAATGGATCCGATTGAGTCCGGTAAGAATTCGGCACGGTTATAGGTAGGTAATATTACGCTTACCAGCGGTAAATTATCAGAATGATGAAAACTCATGATAGAAATGCGTAAACGCGAAAATTGAGTAAGTTTCCCCTGTAGTTATAGAATATTAAGTAGCATTTGAGACTTAAACTAGCCGATGAGTAAATCGAAGGGGAAAAATCTAGTCTTTTAGTTCAGAGCCCATCCTGAGTGAAGCAAAGGAGTAAACTCCATGAAGCATCTCGACCCTTGAATACTTTGAAACTTCTATACATTAAATTGCCACTTTCTTTCTGTCAAGCTTTTTTAATAATATTACCATCCTTGAAGTGACTGGAAACTTACATATCGCCCCTTACACCTTTAAACGCAAAATATTTAACAAATGTCTTTATTTTTAAGTGGGCTGTATTTTTGGTGGCATTAAAAACAAAAAAGAAGGTGGCTTTTTAAATTGGGAATTTACACAAAATTGTTGACTTAATCCCCTTTTTTGCTATTTTGATGTGATGGAAAAACACATAGGGAAGCTGAAGATATTTTATCAAGACCCAAAAGTAGTAGAGAATTATGAAAGAAAAAGAAAATTTAAGGACGACGACGTTTCTTTACTTCACGTGTCAGAGATTGAGGGTCTAAAAAATATTGTTAACGAGGCAAAGGGGCATATTCTGGAAATAGCAGTGGGTACTGGCAGAATAGCTCGTAACCTTCAAAGCAATGCATCAATTTATTTAGGGATAGATTTTTCCCTTCCTATGCTTTTTGAAGCAAGGAAGACAACTGATACTCTTACAAGAAAGCCATTTCTTGTGAGGGCTGATGCCTTCTGTCTACCAGCAAAAAGAGAGAGTTTTGATGCAGTAATCTGTTTTCGTTTTTTCCATCATCTTGAAAAGTGTGACAGGGATGCCCTTTATAACCAAATAAGAGATGTCCTCAAGAAAAATGGACTACTGGTATTTGATCTCCGCCAAAATAGTGCTCACAGAAAAAAAGCCCTGTCCGAAAGGAAGAAGTTATTATTATCGAAATTAAATGAGTATTTTAAGGAACTATCCGACCATGGATTCAAAGATATGAAATTTTTGGGTAATCGATATGGTCTTGATAAATTTTTCCCTAAATTTCTAAAGAACAGACGATTACTTGTCAAGGCAATTAGATTACTGGAAATGAAGTACTTTAACCGCTTTGGATTTTTACAAGGACTGTGTCGGGGAGGAATTATTTTTTGTAAAAAGGGCTAAGTTGTTATTTTCCCAGTTAAACCTTGATCGCATCAATAAATTTTGGGATATTTGTTTTCAGAGAATATGATGTTTCTACCGTTTTTCTTCCTTCGAGACCAATACGTTCCCTAAGGGATCTATTACATGCAAGGAGATTTATCTTTTCAATCCATTCTTGATTGGATGCAGCAAATAAGCCATTGATGCCTTCCTGTATAATCTCCTTGTGTACACCTACAGGCGAGCAAACAACAGGAATTCCCACAGAAAGATACTGGAGCAACTTTGTTGCACATTTACCTTTTGTCCATTCATGGTTGGGTAAAGGCGCCAAGCCGATATCGATATCTTGTAAATCTGTATTTTCATCTTCCAATTTCCACATCTTTTTAACGACGGGCATTTTGTTACAATCAAAAAAGTCGTTGCAAATAATCTTTAACTTCATGTCATGCTGACTCGCTAATTGATCGAAGGCTGGTATCAATTCCTTTAAAAATGGAAGGGAAGATTTGCTTCCTATCCATCCAATTGTGACCTCCTTTTTGTTTTTATCATAATTCTTGATCGTATATTTAGATGTATCAACTATTGTAGGTACAACACTTACATTCGCATTGTAAGGTAAAGCATGCAATTTTAAATATTGGTTGCCGGCTATAACTTGATCACTATATTGTATCATTCTTGCAAATGTCCTCTGCCTTTTAAGAGATCGGCCACCACCATCCACAGGACTTCTAAACATAACAGCATCATCAAAGTCGTAAATAATCTTAATGTGTTTTCGCTTGAGATACCAGAGTTGCCAGTACCACAGCCGTTTCTTTTGAACGAAGAGCGCATCGTAACTTTTCATTTCTGAAAACAGCTTCATCCATTTAAAAAAAGACTCCGGAAAGAGCGTAACTTTTGATTCTATTTGCGATTCTTTAAGATAAGGGATATATTGTAATACCCTATATCTACTTGCAGGATGTTCCCATTCCTGTATAAGGAAATAGACTTTTTTCACTTTTCCCAACCAAAGTTAACACCTAGATATTCATATAACCTGTAATTATAGGACTCAAAATAATTAAGTAAACGACATCTTGTGCTAGCCTCCATTTTAGGATAATAACCAACGTTATCCTTTCCAAAATACTCTGGTTGCCAAGATGGTAAGTTTAAAAACTGCAGGGTTCGCTGAAAAACTGCTTGGGAATCTTCGAAAAAATCTTCACTCTTAAGAATTAATATCTGTTCTTTGTTGAAAAAATTACTCCAGTGCTTTAACTGTTCTATGTAAATTCCTCTCGAGAGATAGGAATATGTATTATAGTTAAAACTATAGTAATTTTCATCGTTTGTTATTTTCTCAAATTCTCCCCGCAACCTTTCTTCTTCCATGCCTATTGCATCTTCAAACGATAGGGTTTCACGTTTTTGCCTGATTTCGTGGTAATAGTGTGAATATGCCCTGTCCACTGGGTTTCTTAAGAGGACTATTATTCTAACTCCTGGTAATACCGTTGAAATTCTCTTAGGGGAATGTGGATAAAAAATGTAATCAGGACTGGCTTCCCCAGTAATGAAATCTCGTTTATATATGTGGGTAATGCAATATTTATAAACTACTGACGGGAAATGTGCTCTATACCACTCAACTCCTTTGTGAAACTTTTTATTGAAGAAATCTACTTCTTTAGTAAAGGAAGGAAGAATCGATGGATGTTTGATTAAGTTGTCATACAAAGAGGTTGTGCCACATTTTTGAGCCCCAATAATAATAAAGTCGGGCAGTACCCTCAAGTGTCGTGTTGCCTTTCTGTAAAAACGTGCACCTTTTCTGATATTTCTCTTTATTAGATTTTTCCTCATGATGATTTTCGTTTACTTTTTATTTCTTCGAAATGATCAACTCTAATGGGTTACTCTTCACCAAACCTTTCCTTATCAGGCCAACAAAAAGCGCGTTGTTTCTTACGTTCAGGATCAGCGAGGCACTCTATGATGTAGCCTGCATCAATTACAACTGTATTTAATAGTTGTAACTGACACAAGATGTTTGATGCGCCAATGCCTGCCCCTATAAGGACAAGATCAATAGGTTGTTTAATCGTTGACAGATCGACAATGTCATACATCGATTGACCTTGAGAAATTTTGAAAAACTGTATATCTGACACACCTTCACGTTTTAATCCATTGGTAATGGCTGTACGTTTGGTGTCATCAAAAGATGTGACTATAAGCACTCTCCGTTTCTGATAAATTTGATGGCGGTAAGGACCTGTCAGCAGCGCATAAACAAAATGGAAAGGGCAATAATTCATTTCATGCAGTATAATGTTTTGTTCATTAAGCCAAGCCATGATAGGGACAAAGTACTGCTGCATGACCGGTTTTTGTCGATAGGCAAAATTCAACGCCAACAGTCCACGCTGGGAAATCAGACGCAATTGCGCTGCATAAAGCTTTCGTAACACCCCCACTTCATTAATTTCATAGTTCCCACTAATGTAGTTACGGCCACCGGCAGAAAATGGTTTCCTAAGCAAATTATATCTGAATTCCCTTACGGCTTTCCCTAAAGTGCGCACGAAATAGTAGCATCTGGATTCATTAATATCTCGGAAAGGATGTCGTTTACCAACACAAAACCGATATTCACCATCAGCCATACGATAGATAGGCAAGAATCTATTGCTAATCGCACTCTTTACTTTAGTTACAAACGATAAAAACCATTCTTCTGAAGACCTATTATCAAATGCAGCACATTTGAATACGCCTTTAGGGTACAACCTTTCAAAGCCTGGCAGTACAAGATCAATGTCATGCCCTAAAATTCCAATGTACTCCTTCACTTCTATGTCTCTCCAATTAAACAGGGCAGTATAAGTTTCATATTCCCAGGCAGTTTTCTGTCTTATAAAAAATCGATGCGCACTGGGAATTAACTGTAACAGGCCCCATCCCTTTGAAATCAATTCTTTTATAGCCATTTTTCAATAGATACTGGTAGCCATTCTGATAATACTCTCTGTTACTATTGTCCCAAATAATCACTCCGTCTTTCTTTAAAGCAATTAAACAATTTTTGGCACAATTTACCCTGTCTCTACCATCAATGACAATAATGTCAAATCTCTCGTGATATTCAGATACTTTTTTAGAATATTCACCGCCATATTGAAGATCTACATGATATAACTCAACATTAGCGGGAACTGCATACTTCATTTTTTCATACCATTTTTTGCTATGTTCACATGACACTACCTGCTTAGTCCTATTTGCCCACCAAAAAGTAGAATTCCCACAACCATATTCGAAAACAGTCATTTCCTGATTGATTCTTTTTTCAATAAAATGCATTATAGCATAATTCATCCATAAAATAGGGTTTCCTTCACTGTCAACAGGCATTCCGTCCCTGAAACTCCTGAACCATCCAACATTTTTAAGCTCTCCTTTTCTTCTAAGACAATAGAGAGAATACACACCAACCTTTTTTGGGAGATATGTTACCAGATATTTTATTCTTTTTTTTATTTTTTTCAGCGTCATCACTTTAAATAAGACTATTAGTTAAAACAATACTAATAAGCCCTAAAGGCGATTGTTGTGCCATGTACACCAATTAATTCTGAAAAACATGATTGCTTTATCGCCCACCATACTGCCTGTGGAACACCATGATTTGATGTAAAATCGTGAAATGTAATTATACCACCGTGCTTGACAAAAGGAAGCCATGCGACGATATCGTTTTTTGTTGCAACCTCCGAGTGGTCGCCATCGATGAATAAAAGGTCTATTGAGTTTGGTAGCACACAAAAGCCCTTTGCGGCAGTTAAAGAATCTGCAACAATAGCTGTAACTCGATATTGTAAGCCAAAATGGGCAATATTCTTGTCAAAAATTTCTTTTGTATTGTTTAATTTTAATCTGAACAATCTCTCTTGATATTGGTTCTTGCCAAAGGATCGCTAACATAACCAATGAAGTTATCAACAGCATATATCCTTGCATCAGAACCCTTTAATCCGGATGCCAACAAACAAGTCGATTCTCCAAGCCAACTGCCAATTTCTACGATTTTTGCACTAATAGGAATATCGTGAGATAAACGGAATAAAAAAGCGCTTTCGGGCAATGAAGATAATTCTCTTCGCCAGAAATATTCTGAGATTTGGTAAAAATCGTCCCGCGGGTATTTAGAAAATACAATCTTTGTTTTGGCAACAAACTTATTAGTCGATTTTTTCCACTGGTACTTCTTAATACCAAAAAGTGTCTTTAATCCCATAGCTTTTGCCAAAATAAGTCATCGAAAACTATATAAAATCGGGTAAGCTTTCATGAGTTAATTGCTCACAAAGGAATATGAAACATCAATGACCCAAGGGTCACAAGGGAGCATGAAAATATTTATTTTTTAGACAACCGACTTCATTTTCAGATGAAAATACGAGTAAAGCATCGTAATATCATCTTTTGCTACCAGCGCCTATCCTGTGACATAGTCGTCCAATACTATACCTTTTGCAGTCCTTCCTTGCAAGCATATTGCTATGTCCATACGGTTGAAATTGTGGTTTGCAGGAATTATTCCTGAGCTAAACCACCCGCTATATGGGTGGTACTGACTTCAACATACCTTATAACACACTGGTAAATATGATGTACAGGTTTCATATTTTTTATGCATTGCGTGTCCTACTGTCAAATCTATTTTCGAACCTTTCTCACTCGTTTAACTCAGGATTTTCTTCCATAAAACGTGCTCTTTACAAAAAAGTACTCACTAATTTTGTCACTTAAGTATTCTTTTACTGCTCGATCAACACCACAGGGATGTAAATAATCGTGCACTACAATCCAGCAACCTTGCTTTAAATGGGGAAACCAACGAGTTAAATCAGACAAACATGCTTCATAGGAATGATCCCCATCGATCCACAATAAGTCGATAGGTCGCTGCCAGGTACAAACCACCTCATTGCTTTTCCCCCTGATTGCAGTGTATTTATTTTCATATCCTGCCATATTCTTTTTAAATTTCAAGAATGCATCTTTTTGTCTTTTTGGTTTCATTGTATCATTCTCCCAAATGTCAATACAAACCAATTGGGACTTTCCTGGCAATGCCTCGCAAATAAATGCAGAAGACCTCCCCAAGTAAGAACCGATCTCAACAACACAACTGCCCTGAGGTAGCCTGGATACTATTCCCTGAAGAGAAATGCCCTCTAACAAATTTAGATGACCTGATATTGTATTTGCTTTGGGAGGTTTAAATAATGACTTTTTTATTTTAGCCTTCACGTATAACCAATGCAACCTTGTTTTCCATATAGTATTCTTAAACATTTAGCATCTCCTTTGTCTTGGCTTCAATATATTATGAGTAAAAGCCTTGCTTGTGCAAGGTTTACTATCAAGCTGGTAGGCTGGAGGCCGCAGCCTCCAACCCCCACTCATCACTATATACCTGTAACAACCCCAAGTATCCTTTTAAACCATACGACTTTCTCGTAGTTAGCGATCCCCATAAAGTTGCTCTATAGCAGAGAAAAGGAAGAAAAAAACCTATCGTATTAAAGCCTTTTTCTTAAGGAACAATGCCTCAAACGAACACAAGCCCAGTTTGTGAAATCGGTGTTTAGGGAAACGTTTGTTGTCCGGTTTCCACTTCCTTATCGATTATGTCACCGATAAGATTAGCCAGCAAAGGGGATATAACTCCACCTTGTGGAGTGCCTTCCGTTGTCTGATGATAAACTCCATCTTCCATGACACCTGCCTTTGGGAATATACCCTTAAGACAGGCGAGGGTTTGTATATGGCAGTTTTCAGTTCCTTGTGAATATGCATATCCAACGAGAGGTTGTTGGTGAGTTTTGAAGGTGAAAGAAGGTGAAAGCTAGAACGTCTTCAATCTCCCTCGTTCATCAAGTCCTTTACAGTTATGCCCCTTTGCCCTGAACAAGTTCAGGACTCCTATGAGCAATGCTGACGACTTTAAAGATAGAGGCTTGAGAGAATGCCCGCTATCACCATCTCATACAACTCGGACTTCGAATTTCTTATACCTCGCCGTTAGGGATATTTTACCCAAAATGTAAGTCATCCCTCGGTCATATGGATTACCCCTTTTCCCTTCGTGAAGTATGTTCACCCCGTTAGATAAAATGTCGAAGTCTAATTAAATTTGGTGTCCCTGGAAATGTCCTCTACGCCAAAACGTTTTGGTTCTATCTACACGATTGAGTCGGCCAAAGTTGTGTAGGTTGGGTAGAACGTGAGTGAAACCCAACATTAACCGTTCAGGAGATTTAAAGATACGTTGGGTTTCGTACCTCAATCAAACCTACCCGTCTGTATCCATATTTGTCATTTCGACCCCCATTCTCGATCCCCATTCTAACCCCTCTTCCAGTTTCCTGCCACTCCGTAAGTCAGATGCTATAACACCTCGTGAGTCACGTATCAAAAAATATAGCCTACCCCATTGTATCTCCACCAACTGGGGTTGGCCAAC
>MHZD01000034.1:11537-13755 GCA_001828645.1 Planctomycetes bacterium RIFOXYC2_FULL_41_27
AACGCCAAACAAGAGTCTTTGAGAGATCAACAATAATCTCCTTGCCTGCCGTCTCACCAATATGCTTATAAAGTTTGGGAGTAAATTTTCTAAAATTTAAACTGCTCACCGACTCTAACATTGTCAGGTACTGTTTCCAAAGGTAGCACTCAGGAATCGGAATGCCGCAGTAACAGCCCCGGCCATCCTGCCTCGACTTTTTGGTTAACATCGTCTCTCCAACGCAAAGCACGCGTGAATGCATATTGAGCATTCTTCCAAGGAGCGTAGAGCCCACAGCGGGCTACGCCTAGCACAAAAATCAAGTGAAAACGTGGATAGGAAGCGGTGAGAAAATGTTTCATAATTTCCGAGAATACCCGTGGCTAAATGTTTATACAATCTCTCCCTTACCGGACGGAGGATAACAGATGGGATGATTAATTGGTTTTATCAATTCGGATAAATATTACCAAACAATCTTAAATTTTTCAATAATTTTTTGCCTAAATTCTGCAAGCGACATTTACGAAACCAAAAGATATTTCTTATATAGCACACAAATACTGATACCAAGCACCCCGAAGATACGGTCAATTCCTTGTCTTTTATCTTCGTCCTGATTTTTGGTTGTTTTTTTATGACTTTTGCTGTATATTTTTTTGCATGTATAGAATTATCAGATGGAATTTAAGTAAGAAAGCCAGCTATTTTAAGCAAGCGGACGCTTTTTTGGTTTCTATTCCAGCAAGTGGTAGAAATTGGATCAGGGTATTTCTATACTCTTATTTTGCCAATTGCGAAGGAAGTGAATTCACATTGGATGAAAAAAAATGGTCGCTTACATGTTTTCCCAAAGTAATATTTACTCATGACCTGTGGGAGCACATTACTGCCCGTAGAACTTGGGATCGTATAAGAGGAAAGCATTTGATTAACCCAATATTACGCCACCAAAAGCCTATTTTACTGCTGGTTAGGGATCCACGTGATGTGGTTGTCAGTCTGTATTTTCAGCTAACTAAGAGGAGTCACTCATTTAGTGGAGAACTGTCAGAGATGATTCGGCATCCAATGTTTGGAATCCAAACGATAGTCAATATTATGAATACATGGCTTCACGAATGGGAAGACAAGGCAAATTTCAAAATGATACATTACGAATACTGCCGCGCCTTTACAGAAAAAGCATTTTTGGAGATTCTAAATTTCCTGGGGATTAAGGAAGTAAATGATACCGCCTTCGCTAATAGTTTAAAGTTTTCAAGCTTTGACAACATGAAGCGACTAGAATCCAACAAACAGTTCGGCAAGTCCATTTTAGTCCCTGGGGACCGGAATGATCCCGAATCTTACAAAGTGCGTCGAGGCAAAGTGGGAGGATTCAAGGAGTATATGAACAGGGAAGATATTTGTTATTTAGAACAAGCAATGGCCAATCTTGACAGTCGATTTGGTTACGGCAAAGGATGTTAATATACAGTACTACATAGAAGTTATCAGAGGCACACTTTGTGTTCTGACGCTTTCTGTGACGAACCATTACATCCGTATTTTGGGATTCCATACATGTTTCCGCTGTATGCTTAATCGGACAATTGCCCGGACAATCCGTTTGTTCTCGTCATTAAGATTTTTCACGCCAGCATATGTTCGATAGAATCTTAACCTGTCGGTGTAAGTAATACAATGTGGTAAGGACGCATTTAATTGAGACAAATTTTTGATCTTCTTCCTGAGTGTCAGCCACTTTTTAAACCATACCCGATCTAAATCAAGATAGAAAAAATTCCATGTATCATTAGATTCCATAACTATAATATTATTTGCCTTTAAATCTCCATGATAAACGCCTGAGTCGTGGAGTTGCCTAAAAGATTCTGCCAAACAGGAGACAAATCTTTGTTTTCTTCTGTAAATAACTTCATCATGGGGGTCGCCAAACTTTTCAATAACATATGTGTTGCATGGGAGAAGGGCAGAGGCATCTTCCATAATAATAAAACTCTTTTTTAGTATGCCAAATCTTTTTTCCTCACATAATGCAATTGGTTCCGGCACTTGAAAGTTTAGCGCCATCAACCCGTGCGCAGCAAACCACGCCCTTCGTGCGGGAGAATTATGGAAAGAATAAAGAAGTTGTTTAGAGAAAGATAGATATTTGTATTCTTTAATACACACTCGTTTGGTACTTTCACTAGATAAAGGGACGGATGTGATGCCTATTTTCGATGATACC
>MHZD01000035.1 GCA_001828645.1 Planctomycetes bacterium RIFOXYC2_FULL_41_27
TACTTTCATTAACTCATTGAACTTCTCAAAAAGAATAGAAACAAAGTATCCATAGATCCTTCAGACCGGAAGACCCAGGAACTGCTTGAAAATCAATTTGCCAAAAGCATGTCAATCCTCGAACCATTGAAAGCCAGAATCAAGGCGACTGACGAGCTGATAGACGAAATAGTTTACAAGTTGTATGGGCTAACGGAAGACGAAATAAAAATCGTGAAAGGATAAATAATGAAAGTCTTTAAGGATATTTTCCTTGGTCTTGTGTTAGTTTCAATCAAAAGTATTATACGGAAAAGAGAAGATTTATTTGATGAGATTTTTTTCGTGAAAGTAGCGTAATAAATGCGATTAATACCGTTGTTAGCATGGATGAACAGTTTATCAGAAACACTTTCGCACTGCAATTGACAAAAATATTGTGCAAGTTTTGTTGAAAATTGCTTTTGATTCGTGTATATATATAGGCGCTAGCTTATCTTGCCATCAAGAGACAATCTACTTTGAAATATTTTATCTGTTTGAGTTCGTATGGAACTGATTGGGCAAAAAATCGTCCTCGAGAGAGAAATTATTTCCCATATTCAAATCTACTTGATGAACCTTCTGAATACCCAAGACGTTGTATATAATGTGGATGGTGAGGTGGTAAATGAGGTTAATGCCTCTCCGTATTGTAAGACACTCCATTTTGTCAGTGAGCGAAGGGATTTATGTCAGTGTTATAGCAGGGAATTATCTAAAAGCACCATTCATTATAAAAAGCAATTTGAAGATGTATGCCCCGGCGGTCTAACGGTCCTTTCGATGCCGATATCCCTTGACGAACATACCGTGGTTGGCGCGCATTCCGTGGTGATTTCTAATACTCCCCGTTCAAAGTTCAGCGTATATGATATTGCTTCGCAATTTAATATTGACGTCCATATCCTGTGGGATGCAGTAAAGAAAACGCCTCTTGTGCCAAAACCGATCTTGAAAATTGCCAGAGAACAGGCGATTTCAGCAACAGAATTGATGTCAAGGGTGCTTACCCGTATTTACACCCTGAAGCAAAGTGAAGCATCAATGGCAGAAAAATATCACTCTATTGAGGAAATTTTTAAAAGCCACAACATAAGTAAGTAGTCAGTTTTGTTAAATTTATAGGTTGAAATTTCTATTATAAATGCTAAACTTTATGTTGATTACTGACCTGCCTTAATAAAATGGAAGGATGTGCATTATGAGAAGTATTGCATTGCTGAACCAGAAAGGAGGAGTAGGTAAGACTACTACAACTGCAAACCTAGGGGCCTGTCTTGCAATGCTGGGGAAAAAGGTACTCGTTATTGATATGGATCCACAAGCCAATTTAAGTGTGCATCTTGGTGTAGAGATTCATAGTCTAAAATATTCCGTATATAATATTATTACTGGGGATTGCAAACCAGACGAAGCAATTTTAAATACCAAAATACAGGGTCTTGATATTATTCCCGCCAATATTGATTTATCTGGAGCAGAAATTGAGCTGGTGGGTGTGGTGGGGCGTGAAACAGTATTAAAGGAATATTTAGGAAACATACTCGGCCGGTATGATTATGTTCTGATTGATTGTCCTCCCTCCCTTGGCTTGTTAACCCTTAATGTCCTGACATTGGTGCATGAGATATTTATCCCCTTGCAAACTGAATTTTTTGCATTGCAGGGGGTAAGTAAATTGTTAGATACGCATGAAGTTGTTCGGAAGAGATTGAATAAGAAATTGGAGATTACGGGTATTATTTTTTGCATGTATACCAGCCGTACCCGTCTTTGCAGGGAGGTTATCGAAAAGGTTAAGGAACATTTTGCAAAGGATCAGGTATTTGATACTGTTATCAGAAAGAATGTAAAACTTTCAGAATCACCGAGCCATGGTAAGCCGATTGTTTCTTATGCGCCTAGTTCGCATGGTTCTGAAGATTATATGTCACTTGCAAAAGAAGTCGTGCAGCAAGAAAATAGCAAAAAATATTAATTTATTAAAATATATAAGTTGTAAATCTGTTGGGAGGAAATATGGGTAAGGAAAGTGCGCTCGGACATGATCCCTTGCGTTGGATGAAAATAACAAAGGAAAACAAAAAATCATTATCGTCGGAAGATGCGAATACAGCGCGTCAGAATGCCGGAAAGGCTGAACAACAAGCAAGTATCCAGACAACGCCTAAACAACAAATAACCCTTCCAACGGGTAATGGTAAGGCCCGGTTTGTATCAAAGAAGGCGATGCCGTCACCCGGTAATGTACCGAATAACCCCGCAGCTCCCAAGCCCAAGGTTGTGATTGGGCGTTTGTATGAGAAACCATCTCTTGAAAAGGTAAAATCAGTCCAGCGTAACAAAAATGAGGTTCTGGAGACAAGGCGTTCCGTAGAATCGTCACTCCCTGTATCCGGGACTATACAACCAATTAATAGAATAGCGCCAGAAATAAATCGTACTCCTGTCTCTACCGCCGTAAGCCATTTTTCTACGTATATTATTGTAGCCTATACAGCGCTTTTGCTTATTTTGGGGTACTTTGTCTATGGCGACCTTTCTAAACGGACGAGCAGGATCGAAGCTAAAATTATGGCAATTGAGAAAATCCTGCGAGAAAAGTAGTAGCTGATTTGAAATATATTCCTGCAACAGGTTCAACCTTAAAAATAATT
>MHZD01000036.1 GCA_001828645.1 Planctomycetes bacterium RIFOXYC2_FULL_41_27
ATAAAGAACGCAAAAAAGGCTGATGTCTTCAGTATGACTATAAAAGCGCCCTTTGCGTCTATTTGGCCGTAATTAGCGATACCAACGATGAATGCAAGGAATGTTGCAATAAACATATCCTCAAAAATCAGGACATTAAGGATATATTCAGTTTCCGGGTTTGCTGAACGTTTCAAATCAATAATAGATTTGGCTACAATTACAGAACTGGTTACATAAATAATACCTGCAAGTAAAAGTGATTGTATCAGGTCATATCCTAATAACCAGCCTATAAGTAGTCCGAGCGGAAAGTTAAATATCAGGTCATAAATTCCGCTGAAGAATATTTTCTGCTGGTTATTGACCAAACTTCCAACCGAAAATTCCAGGCCAAACATAAACAACATAAAAATAATACCCAGTGTGGCGATGAATTCTGTAACGATTGTAACGGGGAAAAAATTCTGGAGAATCATGCCTACCACTATAAATACGGCAGTCATGGATTGATTAACCCTGGTAGCCAGCAAGCCGGCAATAAATAAGGCAAGGAGGGAAATACCTAATGATAATACGCTTTCATTGACGATCATTTTCTATACGTTGTTTAATTTCAAAAGTGGATATAAATTTATTAATCTGGTCGTTGTTCCCTATAATGATAATGGTATCCTGGGGTTTGATAATTTCACTGGCGCGTGGGTTGGGGATTACCGTTTCGCCTCGAATAATCGTGGTAATAGAAGCGCCAGTCATTTTACGAATGTTCAATTCTTCAATCTTTTTGTTGGCCAAAGTTGAATCGTCTGTAATCTTAATCCATTCCATGGTTACATTTTTCATCATCAATTTTTGCTCATCTTCGAGTACTGGCTGGAAGTATGTGCCAGCCAATATAGCGCCAATTTGACGCGCTTCTTCATCGGTGAGTGTGGTTACAGAACTCGGTTCATCGTTGTTTTTCATAAATTTAAACACCTCTCTTTCCCCTGATAAATGAACCACCACAACTAATTTGTCACCCGAGTCCAATTCTAGGGTAAATTTTTTCCCTATACCTGGCAGGTCGCATTCTTTAATCTCTGACATAACAACCCCCTTTCCTTAAAATATACTTTTATTCAACATAAAAAAGTCTGTAAACGTTCCATACAAACGAAACGATATTACGTATTAAATGATTATTTGTCAATTTATTTTAGGAATCAAGTATGACGAACAAACTCTAATATCCTTGACTTTAATTCTTGATTAATATAATCTTTTCTCATATTCTAGAGGACACATTTTCGTTCATAAGGGGATCGGTGTGGGAAATGGGCTTGTAATAGTGAATACCGGCAATGGAAAAGGTAAAACAACTGCTGCTTTAGGACTTGGGCTTCGGGCGGTTGGGCATGGTATGAAAGTGCTTATGCTCCAGTTCATCAAAGGTACGTGGCTTACAGGTGAACTATGCGCTGTAAAACGGTTAGAGCCCAACTTCAAGGTCGTTCAGTTAGGGCAGGGATTTGTCAAAACACAGAAAAATGAGCAGTCGAAGGAAGCCATTGAAAATGCACGAATATCCTGGGATTATGCAAAACAGGAGATTTTTTCTGATTTATACGATACGATTATCCTGGATGAGATCAATAATGTGATTGACTATGGTCTTTTAAACGTTGAGGATGTGATTTCGGTATTAAAAGAAAGACCCAAAAGACTAAACGTAATTCTTACGGGTCGTAATGCACACAGCAAGATTATTGAGTTGGCCGATATGGTAACTGAGATGCAAGAAATCAAACATCATTACAAAAAAGGCATCAAGGCCCAAAAGGGTATTGAATTTTAAGGTTCAGGAATTTCAAACTATTGTTCCTCCCCCTTGATGGGGGAGGCAAGGTGGGGGTGAAAGAAAAAGCTACGCACCCTCTCTGTGTCCCTCCCAACAAGGGAGGGATTATCTTTAATTCACGTAGTCGCCGAATGCTTAATTTATGGCTGAATCCAAACTAAATGTAATACTGTTACGATACACAACAGATCCCGAAGAGATAGTAGCTCAGGCTGCAAGACTGTGCTATAGCCCGGCTTCTGTCGATGACCTTAAAAAACAGGTAAAGACCAAGGATCTGGCAAGCTTTATCGAAAAATTGACCGATATGCGACACCTCTCACCGGTAGAACACGTTACCTTTACCTTTGGTATAGAAGGTATTTCCCGTGCCTGTTCGCATCAAATTGTAAGACACCGTCTGGCTTCTTATTCTCAACAGAGTCAACGATATGTAGGGCAACAGAGTAAGAAGAGCAGTGGGTTTAATTTTATTGTTCCTCCCAGTATAGAGAAAATAGGGAGAAAACAATGGTTTATTGAAAAGATGGAGGCTATTCAGAAATGGTATGATGAGCTTGTAGAAATGCTTGGAAATAAGGGAGAAAGCGCCTTTGAAGACGCCCGTTTTCTATTGCCTAATGCTACAGAAACGAAGATTATAATTACCATGAATGCCCGTGAATTATTGCACTTCTTTCGTGTGCGTTGCTGTAACCGGGCACAGTGGGAGATAAGGTCTATGGCGACAGAGATGCTTCGACTGGTCAAACAAGTTTCTCCGCATATTTTCAAAGATGCAGGGCCTGGTTGTGTGAATGACAAATGCCCGGAAGGAAAGAT
>MHZD01000037.1 GCA_001828645.1 Planctomycetes bacterium RIFOXYC2_FULL_41_27
GAAGACGCACGGGAAATATTGCTTTCCTTTGCACAATACGTGAGCAAGGGAATGATACCCAACCGATTCCCCGATTATGGCGAAACGCCTGAATACAATACCGTTGATGCATCGCTGTGGTATATCCAGGCAGTGTACCAATATCTCCTCTTTGCAAAGGATTTGAACACTATCCGGAAAGATTTGTTCGGTGTGTTGAAAGAGATTATTGAGCATTATCAAAAAGGAACAAGATACAATATCCATATGGATTCTGATGGGTTAATTTATGCTGGCGTTGCGGGCGTGCAATTGACGTGGATGGATGCGAAGGTGGGCGACTGGGTGGTAACGCCACGCATGGGAAAGGCTGTAGAAATTAATGCGTTATGGTATAATGCCTTAAAAATTATGGCATTTCTCGCCCGTGAAATGGATTTAAATAATGAAAGCAAGGACTATAATAATTTAGCGCAAAAAGTAAGCAAATCATTTAATGAGGTCTTTTGGTTTGATGAAGGGCAGTATCTCTATGACTACATTGATGGTGAAACGAGGAGTAAGGCCATTCGCCCAAATCAGGTGTTTGCCGTGAGTCTGCCGTATTCGATGCTGTCAAAAAAGAGGCAGAGGAAGGTGGTTGAGATAGTAAAGGAACGCTTGTTGACGCCGTACGGTCTGAGAAGTCTTTCGCCAAAGGACAGAGATTATATTGGTCGATATTGCGGGAATGTTTATGAAAGGGACAGGGCATATCATCAGGGCACGGTATGGGCATGGCTGATAGGCCCGTACATTTCGGCCTATGTAAAGGCTTACGCGGGTAATAAGGATGCCCTGGAATATATCAAAGGACTTTTTGTGCCGTTTTATGAACACCTGTTTGATGCCGGATTGGGAACTGTATCTGAAATATTTGATGGCGACCCGCCCCATACGCCGCGCGGGTGCATCTCACAGGCTTGGAGCGTTGCAGAGATACTGCGGGTGTATTTTGAACATGTATATGGATTTGAAAATGATTGACAAGTTTCTATGAGAGAGGTAATGTTGGTCGAAGAGTCGTAGATGACACTGAGGTAAACACGCGTTGATCAATAAATTCTTTCTGAAAGGAGAAAGAGTATGCAATTGGGTATGATTGGTTTGGGAAGAATGGGAGCGAACATGGTGAGGCGCTTGATGCGAGGCGGACATCAGTGCGTTGTGTACACCAGGAATCCCGACAATGTGAGGCTATTGGCCGGCGAGGGGGCTGTCGGAGCGACATCCCTGGATGACTTTGTTAACAAATTAAGCAAACCACGTGCGGCATGGGCCATGGTCCCGGCGGGTGATCCGACCGAACAGACGGTATTGGCGTTGGCCGAACGCATGGAAACAGGCGATATCATCATTGATGGTGGCAACTCCTATTACAAAGACGGCGTGCGCCGTGCAAAAGTTTTGGAGGAAAAGGGTATTCACTATGTTGATGTGGGCACAAGCGGTGGTGTCTGGGGACTAGAGCGGGGCTATTGTCTCATGATTGGTGGAGAATCTGATGTCGTCAAGCATCTGACGCCTGTTTTCAAGACCCTTGCGCCAGGGCTTGGAGGAATATCGCGTACCACAGGACGTGAGAACACGGATTGCACCGCGGAATATGGTTATCTTCACTGCGGTCCAAATGGCGCCGGGCATTTCGTGAAGATGATCCACAATGGCATTGAATACGGCTTGATGCAGGCATATGCGGAGGGTTTCGATATTTTACGAAATGCCAACACCAACGATTTACCCGAAGACCATCGCTACGATTTCAAAGTTGCCGACATAGCTGAGGTTTGGCGTCGCGGGAGCGTTGTCGGATCGTGGATTCTCGATCTTACGGCAATGGCACTCTTTGAGAACCCAACCTTATCAAATTACTCCGGGTATGTGCAGGATTCCGGCGAAGGTCGCTGGACAATTATGGCGGCTATTGAAGAAGCAGTGCCGGTTGATGTACTCTCAGCGTCACTATTTTCGCGTTTCCGCTCACGCCAGCGGAACACGTATGCTGAAAAGTTGTTATCGGCTATGCGACAAAAATTTGGTGGCCATACTGAACGGAAGCAGGAAGGGTAGTATTTGTTGTAATAGTTCACCGGAGGAAAAAGATTTGACAAGATAACAGGATAGACATGATATAAATAAATTAATTTTTGACAGGATTAACAGGATAATCAGGATGAAAAAATTATCATGTTAATCCTGTTCATCCTGTCTATGGCAGCAGAACTATTACGTTCGGTTGTTATTATTCAGTGTGGCAAGGATGAGATTTCCAATTAATCAAGAGAAATCGTAGAGGAGGACATACGAATGGACGGTGCTGGTGAAAAGCACAGAAACAGCGAACCATTGGGGCATGTCGGTGATCCCTGCATCATGGTAATATTTGGAGCATCCGGTGACTTGACCAAACGCAAGCTCATCCCTGCGCTTTACAACCTGGCAAAAGAGCGCTTATTATCTAAGGCGTTTGCCGTTATTGGATTTGGCCGCCGCGGAATGAGCCACGAGGAATTTCGCGATAAATGTAGTCAGGATATAAAAGAGTTTGCTACAGATTTGGTTGATCCAGACCTGTGGAAGTGGTTTATCCAACGGCTCTATTACGTATCCGGTGATGTGCAGGACCAAAACGCATACCAACGGCTTCAAAATCAGTTAGCAGAAGCAGACAAAAAATACGGCACACAGGGGAACTATCTTTACTACCTTGCTACAGAACCTGATTTGTTTTCACAAATTATTCAGCAAATTGGTGCAGCAGGACTTTCACGTGAGGAAAATGGCCACTGGAGGCGGGTCATTATTGAGAAACCCTTCGGGCGTGATTTCGAATCCGCTCTTGCCCTTAACCATGAAATCAGGAAAGTATTGAGTGAGAGTCAGATTTATCGCATCGATCATTACCTTGGCAAGGAAACTGTGCAAAATATCATGATCTTTCGCTTTGCAAACGGTATCTTCGAACCCATCTGGAATCGACGATACATCGATCATGTGCAAATAACGGTTGCTGAGGATATTGGCGTGGGGCAACGCGGTGGCTATTACGACAAAGCAGGGGCATTGCGGGACATGGTACCAAACCATATTTTTCAGTTGGTTACTCTAACAGCAATGGAACCGCCGATTTCTTTTGATGCTGATGCTGTGCGGGATGAACAGGTCAAGATTTTGCGAGCAATTCAAACCCTATCTCATGAAGAAGTTCTCAGGTCAACAGTGAGAGGGCAATATTGCGAAGGCGCTGCCGGTGATCAGCGAGTGCCTGCTTACCGGTCAGAACCAAGCGTTCCTGCCGACTCTGATACAGAGACCTTTGTAGCGCTGAAGTTGTACATTGATAATTGGCGATGGGCGAATGTGCCATTTTACCTGAGGACGGGGAAACGGCTTCCCTGCCGCCTTACCGAGATTGCCATTCAATTCAAGAGCGCCCCTTTTGTCTTATTTCGGAAAACCTCTGTCGGACATCTGAAGCCGAACCTATTAGTACTTCATATCCAGCCTGATGAGGGCATCTCGTTAAATTTCGGCGCCAAAATTCCCGGACCACTCGTACGACTGGGGACGGTTGATATGGAATTTAAATATGAGGATTATTTTGGCAGTACTCCGAGTACAGGGCACGAGAGGTTACTATACGACTGTATGGTAGGAGACGCAACTCTATTTCAACGCGCTGATATGGTTGAAACCAGTTGGAATGTAGTATCAACAATACAAGACGTGTGGCAAGCATTACCGTATAGAAAATTTCCTAACTACGAGGCAGGTACGTGGGGACCGCAAGAAGCAGACGACTTGATGGTAAGGGATGGACGGGCGTGGAGAAGATGTAAACAGTAAACACAGGTTCAGTATGTCTGGAGAAAAAAAAGTTCTGGTCGTAGCAAATTATGATGAATTAAGTCGTGTGGCAGCGGAGAAATTCGTTTTTCATGCGAATACAATGGTGCAGAGAAAGGGATTCTTCACCGCAGCGCTGTCTGGCGGTTCTACACCGAATGGGCTTTATATGAGGCTGGCTAGCGATCCATACCGGGGGCAGGTGCCTTGGCAGAAAGTGCATTTGTTCTGGGGTGATGAGCGTTGCGTTCCGCCGGATCACCCGGATAGCAATTACCATACGGCCTGCGAGTTACTTCTTAAAAAGGTAACGATTCCGGAAGAAAATATTCATCGAATTCATGCAGAGCAAGAGGATCGAAATCGTGCTGCTGCTGAATACGAACAAATGCTCAGAATATTTTTCCGGCTAGGTGCAGAAGGATACCCTTGTTTTGATTTGATATTACTGGGTATGGGAGAGGATGGACATACCGCATCGCTCTTTCCGGGTGCGTCTGTCCTTGAAGAGACCCGGCGTTTAGTTGTAGCCAGTTATATAGAAAAACGTGGTGACTATCGGCTTACATTGACGGTTCCAGTGCTCAATCACGCTGCAAATGTTATATTTTTAATTTCAGGAGAGTCGAAGGCTACTGTATTGAGAAAGGTGCTTGAGGGCAAACGCCATCCGCAGTGCTTGCCGTCGCAGCTCGTACAGCCTGCGAACGGGCGCCTTTTGTTCATTGTAGATAGCATGGCCGCTCGTGAACTGAAATGCTATTCTAGGATAAAAATACAAACAAAGTAGTATTGGAGTTTAGCAATGCAAAGTAAATATAAATATCTTATCGGTAACGAATGGCGGGAAAGTAAGGATGCGCTGGAGGTAAGGAATCCATATGATAATGAGATTGTAAGCGCCACCTTTCTGGCAACGGAAAAGGATGTGAATGATGCCATTCAAGCTGCTGTCCATGCCTTTGAAGAAACCAAAAAGCTGCCCGGTTTTAAAAGGGCTGAAATTCTGGGTAATATCAGGGATGGGATTCAGAAGAGGAGTGAGGCATTTGCCCGGACAATTGCACTGGAGGCAGGGAAACCCATTATTGATGCACGGGCTGAGGTTGAAAGGGCGATTGGGACGTTTCAGATAGCGGCAGAAGAATCCAAAAGGATGTTGGGAGAATATATTCCATTAGACATCTCGGAGCGGTCAAAGAATAGAACGGCGATTAATAAACGATTTCCTATCGGTCCGATATTAGGCATTTCACCCTTCAATTTTCCGTTGAATCTTGTAGTTCATAAGGTAGCCCCAGCAATAGCATCGGGAAATCCGATTATCATCAAGCCAGCCTCGAAGACTCCTTTAATTGCCCTGTTGCTTGGTGAAGTCATCTCCGAATCAGGATTGACAACCGGAGGGTTTAGTGTATTCCCCTGTGCGTCAAATCTGGCAGAGCAGATGGTTGCAGATGAGCGCATCAAGATGTTTACCTTTACCGGCAGTGCAGCGGTAGGATGGCGGCTCAAGCAAATCGCAGGTAAGAAAAGGGTAACCCTGGAATTGGGCGGAAATGCGGGTGCAATTATAGATAGTATTGACAATCTGGATTATGCCGTGAAACGATGCATCGCCAGTGCGTTTTCGTTTAGCGGGCAGGTATGTATCTCCCTCCAAAGACTGTTTGTCAATAAAAAGATATATGATGACTTTGTGCCAAAATTTCTGGATGAAGTAAAAACATTAAAAATGGGTGATCCTCTCAGTGAAGAGACGAGGCTTGGGCCTATGATTGATGAACAGTCTGCCAAACGGATAGAATCGTGGGTTAATGAGGCAGTGAAGGAGGGTGCAGTCCTGGCATATGGGGGAGGACGCAAAGGTACGCTCTATGAACCGACAATACTTACGAAAACAACGCCACAGATGAAGGTCAATACAAACGAATTGTTTGCACCGGCAGTAACAGTTTCCAGACATGATACCTTCGAAGATGCTGTAAAGCGGATAAATGATTCTGCATATGGATTGCAGGCAAGCGTGTTTACCAACAACATAAGGCATGTTTTTTATGCCTATGAGCATTTGGAGGTAGGGGGGGTGATTGTAAACGATGTGCCGTCATTCCGTGCGGATAATATGCCGTATGGTGGCGTCAAGGATTCGGGTATTG
>MHZD01000038.1 GCA_001828645.1 Planctomycetes bacterium RIFOXYC2_FULL_41_27
GACCTCAGGATATGTCACGATATGTTGAAAAGGGCATTATTGACGCAGGTCTCACTGGCGCAGACTGGGTTAAGGAAGCCGGTTCTGAAGTGAGAATAGTTGTAAGCCTGGTATATGCCAAACAGCAGTTAACAAAGGTCAGATGGGTACTGGCTGTTCCTGAAAATTCTACTGTGCGATCCGTAGCAGATTTACAGGGCAAAAGGATTGCAACGGAACTGGTAAATGTAACGCGACAGTACTTGGCAGAACGGGGGGTTGTTGCTGATATTGAGTTTTCTCACGGCGCAACTGAGGCGAAGGCCCCTGACCTTGTCGATGCGATTGTAGAACTTACCGAAACGGGCAGCAGCCTGAAGGCAAACAAACTCCGTATTGTTGAAACTATTATGGAATCCTCGACGCTGCTTATTGCCAACCACCATGCCTGGTTGGATGATTGGAGGCGCACCAAGATAGAGAATCTTGCTATGCTTTTTGAAGGAGCTATTATTGCCCGTGAAAAAGTTGGATTAAAAATGAATGTTCCGAACGGGGCGCTGGATGAAGTGCTAAAAAAATTGCCTGCACTGAGAAAGCCTACGATTTCTACCTTATCTGAAGGGGCTGGTTATGCGATCGAGACCGTTCTGGATGAAACGGTAGCAAGGAAGATTACGCCCGAATTAAAAAGAGCAGGCGCTGAAGGGATCATCGAGTATCCATTAAATAAAGTTATTCTTTAACAAATAGCCTTTACGACACTGTACGAACAAAATAAAGAAATATGCAATGTTATTTGGCAGATCTTTTAATATTACTTTTGTTTTCATAACGCTCTTATCTATAGGTTTTCAGGGATGTAGTAGTGTTACTGAAAGACAGGGAATTCAATCCGTATCCAGAATTAAAAATAGGCCTTTATCTGACAAGGAGAAGGCATACGCATATTTCTGTACTGGATACGCTTTCATGCTGGATAGGGATTGGGAAAATGCAACTATTAATTTTGAAAAGGCAATTCTGTTAG
>MHZD01000039.1 GCA_001828645.1 Planctomycetes bacterium RIFOXYC2_FULL_41_27
AAGGTCAATTATGGTCGCAGTTGAAAGTGGTAATGAAGATATGGGAAAATGGGTTGTGGAACAAAGAAATGTTTATGAGGATTTCAAGATGCTTTTCAGAGGGGAACCACCGCCTGTTGGAGGGATAGCTATTATGACAGATACGGATAATACTGGGGAATCAGCCATTGCTTATTACGATGATATAAAGATCGAAAAACCGTAGTCGACACACATAGCAGGGTTGTACAAAGAGTCAGAATAATCGATTTGGTATACAAACGTCTAATTATGACACAAAAAGAAATCTCAGTAATAATACCGACCCTCAATGAGGAAAAGAATATTTTGAGATGCCTTGATGGTATCGTTGGTGACCCTAAAATTGAAATAATAATTTCTGATGGCGGAAGCACAGATAGGACAGTAGAAATTGCCGAACGATATAAAGATGTCAAAGTAGTTTCTTCCCCGATGGGACGTGGTGTTCAGATGAATGCAGGTGCGTCATACGCCCATGGTGAGATTCTTCTTTTTCTCCATGCAGATTGTATATTACCAACAAATGTTTTACTGAACATTCGGCACATTTTTGAAAATAACCACGTCGTAGGCGGTGCGTTTAAAATAAAATTATTATCCAATAAATTCCCTTACCGATTGATAGAAATCGGAATAAACCTTCGTTCACAGGTGTTCAAATTACCGTATGGAGATCAAGGGTTATTTGTTAAGAGGTCTATATTTATGGGAATGGGGGGTTTTAAGGAAATGAATGTCTGTGAGGATTTAGATTTTATATGCCGACTCAAAAAACAAGGTGAAATAGCGGTACTCAATGAAAAGATTTTTACCTCTGTGAGGAGATGGGAAAATAGCGGTATTCTGCGAACTACTCTCAGAAATCAACTCTTATTAGCTTCATATGTTACCAGGCATAAGATATTTAATTCCAGATACTCGATGGAGAAGACTGTTTAAGATGCATGAAAATGATAAACAGCTTAATGATTTAAAATCTTACAGATATTTTCTATTTTGTGGGAATATATTTTGTTTATTGTTTGTCTTTTGTTTTATATATGTACTGCTCAAATAAATCAGATGCTCCGGTTCTGTTGGGGCATTGAATGACTAAAGGAAGGCGTGTATGATGTCTTCTCGACAAACGATCCTTGTGGTAGAAGATAATAATAATCAACTCTTACTCTATGAGCAAGAACTATCATTCGAAGGATATAATATTATTACAGCAAAGGATGATAGTGAAGCTGTAAAGAAATTACAAGAACACGCTCCAGCCCTGGTAGTAATGGATATCATTATACCAAAGATGGACTTTTTTGAGTCGATGGGCAGAATTATAAATGAACGTAAAAAGATACCGATTATTATTAATACGGCTTATAGCTGTTACAAGAATAATTTTATGTCATGGGGAGCCGATGCTTATATTATAAAGTCCTCTGATTTGAGCGAATTGAAAAACAAAATAAAGGAATTGTTAGGTAAAACCGAATAAAGCTCATTTTAAACCTACAATCGAATTTTATTCGATTTGCTAGATTTAGTTAATAAATCTATAAAGACAAACCCTGAGCAATCAGGGGACGCAAAGTAAAGGGTTTTTTATTTTACAGGAATAAACCTTGATTATTATTTGTCTTTAATATTGAAAATCCAAAATTATGTCTAAATTTGCAAAATTGCCGGTGATAGCAATCTTTCCCGCATAATGAAGTTGTTGCTATTCATCACATTTTTCCTGGTAATAAATCGTGAGCCAAAAAGATAGCCTTCTTGTTCACATCGATGCTTTATACAGATCGGCATTATATCTTGTTAAGAATGAAAATAATGCAGACGACCTGGTTCAGGAAACCTATTTAAAGGCATTCAAATCTCTCCAGAATGGCGAAATAATAAGTAATGAAAGGGCATGGTTATTTAAAATATTAATGAACACTTTCATCAATCAATATAGGAAAACAAAAACAGAACCATCTTTGGTTGATTTTGATAGCATTGAGTCCTTTCATGAATCAATAAAAGAAGAGGTCTTAACGTCCCCTATTGCAGAAAATGAAATAGAATTTGATGAATGGCTGGACTCAGATATAAAAAAAGCACTGGAAGCATTACCTGATGATTTTCGACTGGTGATATTGCTTTCGACAGTAGAGGGCTTTTCCTACAAGGAGATTTCCAAAATGCTTGAATGTCCCATCGGGACAGTAATGTCTAGAATCTATAGGGGACGAAAGATGTTAAAGGAAAAATTAACAGGTTATGCAAAAAAACACGGTTATGAAAGAGAATAAGAAATGAATTGTACAGATGTAAGAAAATATTTTTATGCCTTTCTCGATAGCGAACTCGATGTGGAAAGGAATATTGAGGTTCTGGCACATGTTAATATGTGCCATGCGTGCGGCCTGAAAATAGAAAAGGAAAGGCTGCTTCAAGAAAAAGTGAAAGAAACTGTTTGCAAGGTAAAAGCCCCTGTACACCTTGAGCACATAATTTTGAGAAGCGCAGAAAGAAGACCAAACTTCTTCACTCAATTTATAAAGAATTTCTTGTTGAGAAGCAGATTCGCATTAGTTTCTGGCATAGCAACGGCAATAATTCTTATTGCCTGTTTTTTTGTAATACAAAATAAGCTGAAGAAAAATAATATTTTTTACCTCGCAGAGTCAAAATATCACGACTACATAATGAAGCAGCTTGTTCCTGACATGCGTTTACAGGATGCCAGAGAAATTATAGGCCACTTTCAAAATCAAACTGGTCTAAGCGTAACCCTGCCTGGCATTGAAGAAAATATACAGGTACAAAATGCCAAAGCAGTTGCGGAGTACTTCCAAAGACAAACTGGTTTAACGGTAACGCTTCCTTTTGTGAAAGGAAATGTCCAGTTGGTGGGCGCATCTTTGACTAATATTAACGGCAAAAATGTACCCCTGGTTTTTTACATGCTTGATGATACCCCAATTACGTTGGCTATAGTTTGTAATTCCGACATCAATTTTAGAAAAATGAAAGAGGTAATAGCGGATAAGATGGTGGTATACACAGGTACCGGGTTTTGCGGCTCCTGCCAAATTGTTGGATGGAAAGAGACTAACACTCAGTATGTTATGGTATCGATGTTAAATCGTGAAAAAATGATAAAAGCGCTTACAAAGGCCTAAAAACAAACTAATGGTAGATAAGAAATCCATAATAAAATTTATCATTTTACTCGGTATCATTGGGGGTGCATTTGTTACCTTCAGGTATACGTCTTTATCACAGTATTCCAAAATAGACACACTTTTGAGTCTTCTCACACAACTCAGGGCGCATTGGTGGGGGCCAATTGGTTTCATTCTTATTTATGGAATTGGATGCATGGTTGCTCTTCCGGGTTCACTCTTAACATTGTGCGGAGGAGCAATATTCGGAGTGACGATGGGTACCGCTTATAACGTGCTTGCTTCCAATCTGGGCGCTACCCTGGCGTTTCTCATGGCAAGGTACTTTGGTCGAGACTTTGTCTCACGCTTTATGAAGGGGAGAATAGAAGCTTTTGATGAAAAGGTTGCCAGCCATGGTTTCCGGTTTATATTTACACTCAGACTCATCCCTCTTGTACCTTTTAATGGGCTGAATCTTGGATCGGGACTTTCAAAGATTAAATATCGTGATTACCTGCTCGGTTCTGTCCTGGGTATGTTACCCGGTACGTTTATTTATACCTATTTTGCAGATGCTCTTCTCAAAGGAGCGACAGGGAGCGGAAAAAGGGCATTGACCAACTTGATTATTGCCAGTTCGCTATTGATACTCATTTCATCAGTACCAACTTTGTACAAAAAATTAAAAAAACAGAAACGTATTGAGAGTAAGGAATAACCACGACTGTCAACTTTTCTGTAAAAAGTAAATACAAGAAGGAAAACCATTATGAGAGATTTCGACCTCACGGTAATAGGTGGTGGGGCAGGAGGGTTAAACGTTGCAAGTGGAGCTGCCCAGCTTGGCGCCAGGGTTGCCCTTATCGAGAAAAACAAACTGGGCGGCGACTGTCTTTATTATGGATGCGTTCCCACGAAGGCTTTGATTCACTCCGCAAAAATAGCGTCGCTCATAAAAAGATCCAAGGAATACGGACTGAATGAGACGAACATCTCATTCGATTTTAAAAATATTATGAACCATATGAGAGAAGTGATATCAAAGGTTGGTGAACACGATGATCCTAAAAGATTTGAAAATATGGGAGTACAAGTCTTTTTTGGTGACGGAAGATTTATTGACCCCCACACCTTTGAATTTGACGGCAAGAAGATTACCAGCAGAAAGTTTGTCATCTCAACTGGCTCACGAGCTGTTGCCATACCTATCAAAGGTCTTGAAAATATCAAATATTTAACCAGTGAAAGCGCCCTGGAGCTGGATTATTTACCCAAATCAATAATTATATTGGGTGCCGGCCCGATAGGGCTTGAGTTTGCGCAAGTGTTCGCAAGATTCGGGTCGAAGGTTACTGTTATAGAAAAGATGGGGCAGATTCTGCCGCGAGAAGATAAAGAAATCGCTGATGCCCTGGAATTAATTCTGAAGGAAGAGGGAATTGATATATATACCTGTGTTGATGTAGACCAGGTTAAACAAAATGAAGGCCTGAAAGGCATCGAAGTGGCGGCTGCATGTAGCGGGCAGAAAAAGACGTTTCAAGCCGATGAGTTCATGATTGCTATCGGGCGTGCGCCTAATTTGGAGGGGCTTAATCTTGAAGCAGCCGGTGTTAAGATTGAGAAAAAGTCTATTGTAGTAAATAACGCCATGCGTACTACCGCCAGGAATATATGGGCATGCGGAGATGTAACAGGGCAATATTTGTTTACCCATGTTGCTGAATATCAGGCGGGTCTTGTCGTGGCAAATGCCTTGATTCCTTTTATAAAGAGAAAGGCAAATTATCGTGTGGTCCCCTGGGTTACTTATACTGACCCCGAGCTGGGACGAGTAGGATTGACTGAGGATGAGGCAAGGCAAAGATACAAGCATGTAAAGGTGTATCGGTATGACATGAAGGATTTGGATAGGGCTGTTATAGAAGGAGAAGGCAAAGGGATGATTAAAATCGTCTGTACGAAAAAGGGTGAAATATTGGGTGCCCATGTCCTTGCACTGCAAGGTGGAGAAATTTTACACGAATTTGTCCTGGCGATGCAGAATAATCTTGGTGTTAAAAGTATTACCAATACCATACACGTCTATCCAACATTGTCACAAGCAATAAGAAGGACAACGAATAAATACTATGCTGAAAAGATATTTTCCGGGTGGATTCCAAAATTTACAAAGAAGCTGATAAGAATGATTGGGTAGATAGCAAACCGATAATATAGTTCACCACGGATTTTCACGGAATTACCCAATAAGGTAAAGGCTAAGAGCATCCTCCAACCTCTGACTTTTAACCTTCAGTGATTTTCTTTTCATTTCCGTGGTGAACTCTTGCAAATAGAGGTGAAAATGAAGTTTTTTACATTCATGCTAGTCTTGATGATAACTTGCGGTGCGGCAACGACTGTTAATGCATCTGAAAATGATAATCCAGACTCCGCATTCGATGGCGTTTTGAAGCGTTATGTTTCAAAAGACGGATTAGTTAACTACAAGGAATTAAAGGAAGATAAAGAGTTTAATAGATATATTGAATATCTCTCCACAGCAGACACAGATAAACTGCCATCCAATGATCATCGCCTGGCTTTCTGGATAAATGCTTATAACGCATTTGTTTTAAAAGGTGTATTAGACGAGTATCCAATAAAGAGTGTCCTTGATGTGGGCTGGCTGCCTCACAGTTTTTTTATGCGAAAAACATCTAAGACACAGCATGGAAATATTACCCTGCGGGAACTGGAAAATAAAAAACTCAGAGAAGTTTTTCAAGAACCGAGGGTGCACTTTGCCATTAACTGTGCGTCAATGAGTTGCCCGAAATTATTAACAGAATCCTATAAGGCTGGAAAACTAGAAGAGCAATTTGAAACGCAGGCAACATCCTTTATTAATGACAAAAGCAAGAATTATCTGGATAAGGAAAACCGTATCTTATATCTCTCTTC
>MHZD01000040.1 GCA_001828645.1 Planctomycetes bacterium RIFOXYC2_FULL_41_27
CAAGCATATCAAAGATATTTTGGAATTAAGAATTTTGAATAATTTGCAGGTTAACCAATTATAAGACGTTCGATCATTACACCACCATACCTATAATGACCCCTTCAAATACCAATTTTCCATCTACTACACCCTGAGTATCAAAAATAGCCCTCCGTGCGCGCAATTCTCTGTTTTTGGCAATGAGAATGAGTTTGTCGCCGGGTACAACCTTTCCGCGGAATTTGACTTTATCAATACCGCCAAAACCAAGGAATCGGTCATCCTGGGTAGTTTTTTTATAATAGTAGGTACACAATTGTGCTGCAGCTTCTAGCATGAGTACCCCTGGCATGAGTGGACGACCCGGGATGTGTCCTCGAACCCAAAATTCATTAGGAGAAACATCCTTATAACCTACGATTATACCTTGTTCTGGGTCGAATTTTACGATGCCGCTCAATTGTTCCATCTCATATCGATGCGGTATGATGGCACGAATAGTCTCGATGTCTACAATCGATTTGTTTAAATCTAAAGTGTTTAAATCTGCTAAAATTTCCTGTGGCATAACGACCTTAATGGTAAATTGGTTATGGAAATAAGAAAATAAACGAAAAAATATTTTATTATGGTAATGATAGGTTTCGGGCATGTCAATTAAAATATTGTCTGACAATGAGATAAAAATATATTTGACAAACATACGTTGTTTTGATATAAGTTGGATTCATGTTTTTTTCTTTATGTTATTTGTAAAACAATTTGATGTGACTTATGGGTGGTACTTTGTAAGTCGTTCCTACATCGGTCTTCATAATAAATATTGTTTTATGAAGGGAGGTGATGGTTACTATGAGAAAATTATATATATCATTCATAATGGTATTTGCGCTCATGTTTGGAATCGGCTTAACAAATGTACCAATGCTTATCAAATCTGCAATCGCTGGCGCATGCGAGTGCCCGGAAGGTTGCCCGTGTAGTCATTGTTTGGGGAAATCAAAGGATTGTAACTGTAAGAAAAAATAAATACTGTACTTTATACCTATAACTTTTCATTGGTTGAAAGGAGAATAAGAAAATGTTGAAGAAGGTTGGTATAACAATGGCGTTTGTTGGTGCGTTAATGTTTACTATCGGTGTTGCTAACACTTTTGCAGCTGCTTGCGGTTGCCCAAAAGATGCAAAATGTGCAGATAAATGTGAAAAAGGAAAGACAGATCCGTGCGCATGTAAACATTAAAAATCCGAATAACTTTTATTTTAGTGGTTTTAGTAAATCAAAAGCGCCTTATAACAATAAGGCGCTTTTGATTTTCACAGTTTAGGGAATGCAAAGCAATGAATACTTTTATGGCAAAAAAAGAGAATGTAAAAAGGACTTGGTATATCGTAGATGCCAAGGACAAGATCCTGGGACGGATGTTAACCACCGTTTCGAGAGTCCTTCAAGGCAAGCACAAACCAGAATATACACCCCATGTTGACGTGGGGGATTTTGTTATTATCACCAATGCCAGCAAGGTAAAACTTACTGGAAAAAAGATGGAAGAGAAGATTCACTATTATGTAACACATTTTCAAGGTGGTTTGCGAAAAAGGATGGTTGGTAAAACCCTTGAAACAGCGCCAGATAAAATATTCAGACGGTCGGTAAGAAGGATGTTGCCGAGATCTAAACTCGGTAAAGCTATGTTAAGAAAATTAAAGGTTTATGAGGGTGCCGAGCATCCACATTTAGCACAACAACCAAAAGAGTTGATTATTCGTAATTAATCGAAGGAGAGAAAAGTGGCAGGAGAACAATATATTTGGGGTACAGGAAGACGTAAGACATCTATTGCAAGGGTAAGGATAAAAAAAGGAAATGGCAAGATACTTGTAAACGATAAGGATCTGGATAGCTATTTTCCCATAGATCGGGAAAGGGGCATGGTAAGGACTCCACTGAAAACCACAAAAACGCTGGGAGAATTTGATGTATTAGTGAATGTTAAAGGCGGAGGTTTGGCTGGCCAGGCTGGCGCAATATCTCTTGGTATTGCACGCGCCTTATGTAAATCCAATCCAAACCTTGTGGAAAGTTTGCGTGATGGAGGATTTTTGACAAGAGATAGCAGGATGAAAGAACGTAAAAAATATGGCCAAAAGGGTGCACGGAAGAGCTTCCAGTGGACTAAACGATAATCTTCAGTTTGGGGCTATTTTGTTCTTTTTAATTTCTGGTAATACTGCGTGGCAAGTTTAATGCCTTCCTCGAAGGTTACCGTTGGCTTCCATTTGAGTTCTTCCATTGCCTTCGAACTGTCCAGGCTTATATGATCAATCTCTCCAGGGCGCTTTTGACCAAATATAGGTTCACTATTTGACGCTAGCGCCCTTCTTACCGTATGAAACACCTCTAAGTCAGAAATTTCTTTCCCCCAGCCAAGATTATAAATCTCACCATTTCCCACGTTATTCAGAACAATCATGTTTGCATTTATAATATCGTCCACATAAACATAATCACGGGTCTTCGAGCCGTCACCAAAAATCGTAGGACGTATATTTTGAAGTAGTAGTTCGCTAAATATCGCTACCACCCCTGCCTCGCCATACGGCGACTGCCTTGGCCCGTAAACATTCGGATACCTCAAGATGGTAAAATTCAAACCATGTAATTTGTAAAAAATAGACAAATAATGCTCTACCGTATGCTTGCTTACACCGTACTGTGAAAGAGGTTCAACAGGACACGTTTCTTTTACAGGCAATTCCTTGGGTTCACCATAAACTGCGCCGCCTGTAGAAACATAGATAAACTTTTTGACCTGATATTTTTTTGACAATTCACAAAGATTGAGTGAACCCAATATATTAATATTTGCATCATATGCAGGCATCTCTACTGACTTGCGCACATTAACATGGGCGGCATGATGGTCAACAACCACTGGTTTTTCTTTTTTAAATACTTCTTCCAGGGAGACTGCATCACAAATGTCTACCTCGTAAAATAACGCCTTTGGGTTAACATTTTCCCTGTGTCCGGCCGAAAGGTTATCTACGACAACTACATGATGTCCATCTGCAGCCAATCTATCTACCAGATGAGAAGCAATAAAACCGGCGCCACCTGTCACAAGTATTTTCACTCAAAAACCCCTTTCTTAGAATGTGCTCAGTACTGTGTTTTTTAATCAATAGTATATGTGAAACGGCAAACCTTCCAGTATTATCCTAGGGTGTTCTAATACCATCTTCATTGCAACTTCTTCGCCCAGCATATCCGATACAACCTTCACGGCCTTAGACAGTATTGGAGGTCTTGCTATTGGGGAATGGGCATCCGATACAATCACATGTACGAGATTGTTTTTTAACATCCATAAAACACGCCTCAAAGGCGCAGCATCAAAATCTCCTGTAATACTTTGTGCTGTTACTTGTAAAACAGCCCTCCTCTCTACGTAACATACAACCATATGTGGGTTGCGCTGAATTCTATAATTTCTCTCAAGAAAATTTCTGCATCCAACAAACGGTCATTTATATGCGCCTCCGCGCCAGGAAATATAAACAAATCCAAATTCTTTTATTTTACCAATTGGTTGAACATATATATCTTTTAGAGTACTTTATTTGCATCTAAATTTGAAATATAATATCACGAATCTCGAATTAATCAATCAGCATAAATTTTACTTGCAAATTCTACAATATGTAGAATATAATACTTTCTGCATTACATATTTCCCCTCTTTGATATAGCACAATGTATAAAATAGTCACCATTTCTTTTATATTTGCGAGAGAGGATTATAGTAAAAGTCATTCAAGAATTACATAAGCATTTATTGTAAAAAACTCCTCATGAACAAACAATTAAAATTTCATTTCAATCCTTTCAAAGAAGGGCTAAATCAAGTCCTGGGAGCGCTGGAAAAGGATATAATGGAGGTGTTATGGAATCGCGGAGAATCCAGTGTAAAAGAAATTCTGGATGCCTTTTCTTCCGGCAGAGACATTTCATA
>MHZD01000041.1 GCA_001828645.1 Planctomycetes bacterium RIFOXYC2_FULL_41_27
ATTATTACCGCTCTTATGCAGAAATTCTTTATCCAAAACAATGCGGAGGATACTCTCTTTGTGCTTTTCCTTTACAAATAAGGTCGTATTCCCTCTCTTGACTATTGCAAAGGATGCTGGTATTTTTAGTTTTTGTGACATAACGGTCACCTGAATAATTAACTACGCATATTCACTGAATTGTTTGAAAACACATATTACAGAAATAGTATATATGAAGATATAAACGAATACAAACCCAAATTGAGTCGAATTGTTATTGAAAAGGGGTTTTATAAGGATTATAGTAGCAAACGAATCGTTTTATATAAACTCTTTTAACGTATCCATAGCGCAACGGAGCCGCAACTAATTAACCACCCCTGTTACCCCTCCTTCGCAAAGAGGGAACAAAAGGGGAGGTAAAAACTTGCCAAAACTTGTCCTCATGAAACTCGTCCTCGTAAAAACGGGGAATGGGGAAAAGAAGTTTTACACACTAATACTAGAGATGGAAAAACAATTCAATTATCCAAAGAACATCCTGGTTGTTCGTTTGGGCGCAATGGGCGATATCGTCCATGTTATGCCTGCAGTAATAAATTTGAGGATGATATTCCCTGCTGCCCATATTTCCTGGCTTGTAGAGGACAAACATAAGGATTTGGTCGAATGTCTTCCCGGAATAGACGAGGTCCTAGTCTTTCCGAGAAGACAATGGCAAACCTCTCTTAAATATCCACAAAAATATTTTACGATAATTTCAGAAGCTCGATTGTTCCTTAAAAAATTAAGGGGTAAGAAATATGACGTTGCATTGGATTTTCACGGTAATTTTAAAAGCGGCTTGTTAACCTATCTGAGTAACGCAAGTACAAGAATTGGCTTTTCCAGGGGATATTGCAAGGAATTTAATTTTATTTTTACCAATTTACGGATTACCCCGCAAAAGAAGAATACGCACAGAGTTGACAAATATCTCAATCTTTTACGTGGTCTGGGTATGGATGCACACTATCAAAGACCCGTATTTTCTATCCCGGATAATGACCGCCTTTATATTGAAGATTTTATCCATCAAACCCCTATCAACCAAAAATCTATTGCAATAATTCATCCGGGGACAAGCCTATTTGGGAAATATAAGCGATGGCCAGCTAAAAATTATGCAAATCTGGCTGATAGATTAATACAGGAACTCGGCTATTCGGTTATTTTTACCTGGGGGGGACAGGAATACAAAATCGTAGAAGAGATCATGTCTTTCATGCGATATCAGGCCACGATCGCCTGTAAGACAACGTCGGTAAAACAATTGATCGCATTGTTGCAGCATGCACACCTTTTTATCGGTGGCGATACCGGACCTACCCACATTGCTTCATGCATCGGAATGCCCACCGTTGCTATTTTTGGACCTAAAGATCCTGTTATTTATGCCCCCTACAATGATAATGGGGCGATAGTAAGAAAAGACATCCCTTGCAGCCCTTGTGAAAAGCGGACGTGCGACCACGTTACGTGCATACATTCTGTCACACCGGATGATGTCTTCAATGCTGTCTGCAAGTTAAAAAAGAAGTTTGACTTTTCAAATATTGCTTGATATTATAATTTCTCTTTATTTTCATCAATCACTGAAAAGGATATGGTTAATTGTGGAAACTGCAAATATCTTTGGCCCGATAAAAACCCTTATGGATGAGGTTGAAATCCGATTCCATAAGGAACTAAAACCCGAAACCAATTCATTAGCTGACCTTATTTCCCATATTGGCAAGTATAAAGGGAAACGGTTACGCCCTGCTTTAGTATTGTTAGCCGGTAAATGCGTAGGAGAAATAGCGCCCCAACACATAGATATCGCAGTCGTTGTGGAAATGGTTCATACCGCTACCCTTGTTCACGATGATATCATCGACGAAGCCTCAATGAGGCGGCACGTTGAGAGTGTCAATTCAAAATGGGGAAGGGAAATTTCCATTCTATTTGGTGATTATCTGTTTTCTAGAGGGTTTACGATACTTTCTGCCCTCGACTCTCAATTTGCGACTTTGCTGCTTTCCCAGACCGTTAATATCATGTCCGAAGGCGAACTCATTCAACTTCAAAGGCGGTACGATATTGGACTCAGCGAAAGTGATTATTTCGATATTATTGAGCGAAAAACCGCTTCCCTCTGCGCTGCAAGCTGTCGTCTGGGGGCAACGTTTGCCGGAGCGAATCGAAAGGTATCGGATATGTTATCCAATTATGGTTTAAAAATCGGCATTGCTTTTCAAATCGTGGATGACTGCCTTGACGTAATGGGCACCGAAGAAGAGATTGGTAAATCACTCAACTCTGATATAGAGAAGGGGAAGCTTACGTTACCGCTTATCCGGCTGGTCAATCAACTTCCGAGAAATAAGCTTGAATCAGCGCGGGAACTGATTTTTCAGCATAATGTAAAAGAGACCAAGAGCGCCATTATTGAACTCTTGACGAAGCATGATGCGGTAGAATATGCCTTCAACACGGCCAAAAAT
>MHZD01000042.1 GCA_001828645.1 Planctomycetes bacterium RIFOXYC2_FULL_41_27
TCACGTGGTAAAATAAACTAAATAAAAAAGCCGCAACGAAAAATCGTAGCGGCTCTATATTACAACATATTCATATTAGTTAGTCATCAAGCCATACAACTACGTCAGACACAATTAGTAATATTTTACAAACAAATCCTTTGTTGTCAACAAAAATGATATTTACACTTTTATTTTCCCTGAGAAGGTAACGCTGCGGAGTTATAGACATTCTATGTCAAGCTCTTTTTTTATAAAAGAAAAAAAGAGCTTGACATAGAATGTCTACCTGCCTACCTCAGGACTTTTATGTACCATGACCTTTTGCCTTGCCTTGTATGTTAATAGCGGTTATTATAATATTACTGTGTAAAAACTTCTTTTCCCCATTCCTCGCTTTCTCGAGGACGAGTTTCATGAGGACAAGTTTTTGCAAGTTTTTTTACAACCCCCTTCACCCCCTTTTTTAAGGGGGATTTGGTTGCGGCTACGCCGCGCTAGGGAAAATCATGAAAATCGTCGCAGGTATCGATATAGGTTCCACTACCACGAAGGCCGTAATAATGCGTGGACACACAATCCTTGGCTCAAAAATATCTTCTACAGGCGCTAACTGCAAGAAGACCGTAAAACTATTGCTTGATGAAATGTTGGAAGACCTTGATCTGAAAGAGGACGAAATTCAATACACAGTAACTACGGGATACGGGCGCCGTATGGTACCCGCCGACGAAATTGTCACAGAAATAACAGCAAATGCCAGGGCCGCCAAATGGATCATGAACGGGAAGGTAAATGTAAGGACACTTATTAATATCGGTGGTCAGGATTGCAAGGTAATCGCCCTGGATAATAATGGTATGATGGTGGATTTTGCCATGAACGACAAATGTGCTGCCGGGACGGGACGTTTCATGGAGGTCATGAGCCGCGTCCTGGAGGTAGAACTGGATGAGTTAGGAAGATTATCGGAGAAGGCAGAAGATATACCGCAGATAAATAGCCTATGCACAGTCTTCGGTGAATCTGAAGTTATATCACTGTTGTCTCAGGGAAGACGAGTCGAGGATATTATTGCAGGAATACACAAATCCATTGCCAAGCGAGTAGTATCCATGGTCAAAAAAATCGGCGTTAAAGAAGCCATTTTCTTCGATGGAGGACCCGCCTTTAATCAGGGATTGAAAAAGGCATTGGAATGTGAATTGGGGGTAGATTTACACGTTCCGCCAGACCCACAGATTACCACAGCTCTGGGTGCAGCTATTATTGCCCATGAACATCTCACCAAAAAGCATTAAGTCAGTCTTTATGATGTTTCTTTGAATTTCTTTCCTCATATTTCACGATCGTATCTTCCTGTTCTGCCGTTTCTATTGAACCCGGTCTTTTTTTGCGCACCTCTGCAATAGCCAGACTTGCACGACAGCCCTTGTTTACAAGATAACAGGCCAGCATAGTGCCTGTCCTGCCTATTCCGGCGTCACAGTGAACGACAATTTTCTTCTTAGAAATTGTAAGGCTATTTACAAAAGATACAAACTCCGCGATTTGTTCTTGTGTAGGAGATGCAAGGTCAGGTACGGGGATATGTTTATACTCAAATCCAAATTCTTCTATTAAGGTTTTGTGAAGCGGCAATTCCGTTAATGATACAATTGCTTCAATCCCATTATCCTTAAGAAACTCAAGGTCTGCCACCATCGACATAGGTCTTGCCATACCGGCAATTTCACCTTGTATAAGCCAACTAAAATTTCTAGGCATTCTCATCACTCATAAAATGGCTAAGCATTTCTTGTAATAATTCCAAAGGTAAACCAACTGCATTTGAGTAGCTGCCATCTATTTTTTCGATAAATTTTCCACCTTCGCCCTGGATGGCATAAGCGCCTGCCTTATCCATTGGTTCGCCTGTTAGAATATATCTGTCAATTTCTTCGTCTTTTATATTTTTCATTTTAATATGTGTTCGTTCAATTCGCAACATTTTCTTTCTTGATGGCATCTCCATCACGCATACGCCAGAAATAACATCATGTTCCGAATCGCTCAGCATTGACAGTATTCTTTTGGCATCACTTACGTCTTTGGGTTTGCCCAAAATACTTTTTTTGTGCACAATAACCGTATCTGCACTGATAATTATGGCGTTACTCACTCTTCTGGCAACGTCGGTCGCTTTTAAGAAAGCGAGATTTTGAACTAACTCCATTGGCAAAACATCGCCAAGAATACATTCTTCTATGTCATGAGGAACAATGTCAAAATGATAACCCAGTGATTTTAATAATACAATTCTTCTTGGCGAATTTGAAGCAAGTATTAAACGCTTCTTCGGCATAACTCTCTGTGTGAATAAAAAAACCCTTCTACTACATCAATTCTTAGTAGAAGGGTTTTATATTTTAGTTCAACAAATGATTAAAATAAGATTTTAACTCCCACTATGCAGTAGTAACTTCTGGTTTAATTTCCTCGGCTTTCTGTGCCTCAACTGCACCTTCAACTAATTCAAAAATCACGCGAGATGCATTATCGTTAAGTCGCCTTCCCAGCATGCGTAATTTTCTATCCCTGCCTTCCATCTTGTATTCAAGTTCTGGTATTTTCCCAACACTGCTCCCGGACAGGACGCCTAATCTAGTTCCTGACAACTTTAATATCCTTGTGTACCCGCCGTTTCGATTCATATACCTTTGTGCAATACCGCCAGTTTCACGCCACTGCCCTTCTCCAAACAGCTTTTTTACCACCTCCGCGTTTCTCAAGCTTGAAAGGACCTGACGATAACAATGTACGTATCCAGGCTTATCAGTATCTTTTTTCATCAGCCCTTTTTTAGCCGTGGTAATTATTTTTTCAGCAAAAGACTTTGTTTCTTTTGCCTTTTCAAGCGTTGTGATAATTCTCCCGTACGAAAGAAGACTATTTGCAATGTTCTGCCTCAGCGCTTTTCTATGTGAGGCAGTCCTTGATAAATGTCTTCCCCTCATTCTGTGTCTCATGGAATTATCCTTTCCCTTTTTCTATTTGTTTAATCGGTATAGGCATTCCGAACATTAAATTAAGTTGTGATAATTTTTTCTTAACTTCTTTTAAAGTAGTTTTACCAAAGTTTTTAATCTCGAGAAGTTGTTCCTCTGTTTTCGCAATAAGATCGCCTACCGTTGCAATTTTTGCGGTTTCAAGGCAATTGGAAGCCCTTACTGACAAATCCAATTCCGTTATAGACATACTCAACTTTTTGTTAAGCTCTTCTTCTGATATCTCTGGCGCAGATTCAATTCCCATCCTCTTTTCAACCTGTTGCAATTCCCTGCCAATCTCAAAATATTGTACAAATGGATTTAAATGTTTTCGCAAAACTTTTGCTGATTCAACAAGGGCCATCTCTGCGGACACTACGCCATTTGTCCATATTTCCATGATGAGTCTATCATAATTTGTGCGTCTGCCAACGCGTGTTTCTTCAATAGCAAAACGAACGTTTCTTACAGGAGAAAATATAGAATCCACTGCTATTAATCCAATCTCCTGTTCCTCAGGTTCATTTTCTTCGGCAGTCACATACCCACGACCCTTTCGTACCTCCATCTCTACTTTAAAATTAACGCCCTCAGAAAGTGTTGCAATATGTAAATTCTCATTCAGAATTTCTACGTTATCATCCGTTACAATATCTTTTGCTTTTACTTCACCCTTTTTGTTCGCTTCAATTTTTATCACCTTAGGCTGGTCGGTGTGTAGTTTCACAACAAGGTTTTTGATATTTAATATGATATCTGTTACATCTTCGACTATACCAGGTATATGGGTAAATTCGTGACTTGTCCGGTCAATCTTAACAGATACAACTGCACTTCCTTCTAACGAAGAAAGTAGAATCCTACGTAAACTATTCCCCACAGAATGACCAAATCCACGCTCAAAAGGAGCAGCTATAAACTTTCCATATGTATCGGTCAAAGTCTCATGTTCCACATCCACACGGACGGGAAGTTCAAGACCTCTCCACCTTATTCGCATATTTTTCCCCCTAATCCAGTAATAAGGGATTTCAAAATAAAATAAATTGTTCTATTGTGAACAATACTATATTTAAGAAAAACAAAACTCTGCGAGGCTATATAAAATATATCAGTTGACTTTACAGTTGCGGAATGAATTGAACCAATCAAATTCCTTTATTTAGAACACAATTCGACAATCAGATGTTCTTGAACAGGAACTGAAATATCTTCCCTTATAGGCAGTTGCGTTACTACCACCTCCGGTACATCCGCTCTAAATTCTACCCATGCAGGAATGTTGCGGCCTTTTAATAATTCTATATTCGCTTTTACCATGTTTAGGTTTGTTTCAGTACCCTTTGGCTTTATAACGTCTCCAACTTTTACAAGGTAAGAAGCAATATCTACCTTTTTATTGTTAACCGTTATGTGGCCATGACGAATTAACTGTCTGGCGCTTTTTCTCGATGCAGCAAAAGAGACTAAACATAACACATTATCCAGCCTTCTCTCTAACATAACCAAGAGATTCTCTCCCGTATTTCCCTTTTGCCGTTCTGCCTTTCTAAAATAATTTCGGAATTGCCTTTCTAATATTCCATAAAAACGTTTCATTTTTTGCTTTTCCCGAAATTGGATTCCATATTTTGATAACTTGCCTCTACCCCATGTAAACTGACCAGGAGGATACTTCCGCTTTGTAATTGCACACTTAACCGTATCGCATCTAATTCCTTTAAGAAATAATTTTCCACCCTCTCTCCTGCATAATCTACACTGGGGACCAACGTATCTAGCCATTTTTTCCCTTTCTCAAACCTCTTTTTAAAACCTATTATACTCTGCGTTTTTTCCTTGGACGACATCCATTATGGGGAAGCGGTGTTACATCTTCAATTGCCTTCACACTCAAACCTGCTGCCTGAAGCGCTGTGATGGCTGATTCCCGACCTGGGCCAGGGCCTTTGACTCTAATTTCAATTTCTTGCACCCCATACCTTTGTGCTTTATCAGCTGCACTCGCCGCCGCCTTTTGAGCAGCAAACGGAGTACTCTTGCGTGACCCTTTAAAACCTACTGTACCAGCGCTTGCCCAACATATCGTCTCGCCATTAATGTCAGAAATTGTCACATATGTATTATTAAATGTAGCCTTGATATTCGCAATCGCTCGTGAAACATTACGCCTTATTTTTTTCTTACCTATACTTGACATGATTATTTTTTATCCTCAAACTAAATAATTCCATAATTAATTAACGGGACTAAGTAAATTATCCTGTCCTAATTCTTGTTCGTTAAAATAATTGTTTAACACAAATTCAGTATTAAACATTTCATCCAGTTTTTTATATTTATCCAAATTATATCGTTTGTTTCCCTTTTTTCTTCGAGCTATTATCATCAAATTTTTTGGGGTAAATTTAGGGGACGTTATCTCAGTCAGTTTTACATGATAACCAGCGCCCGTAAGAAATTGTGCCCTTAATGCTTCCGTTAATATATCGGCAAAACGATACCTTAAAAGTCCAAAGTCAGTTAAGTCAACAAGAGGATGCCCCCTCTTTATGCGGCCCCTGACTTGCCCTTCACAACAGGGGACTACCACGATATATTTTGCCCCCAATTTGATCCCTTTGGCAATCGCCTCATCCGTTGCAATATCACACGCATGTAGTGCAATCAGAATGTCTACAGGCTTTTCAGGCTGAACGTCAATTATCCTGCCGTTAATAAAATGCATATTTCGAAAGCCTAGACTGTTTCTAATTCTATCACATTTTTCTATCAGTATTCTATTAGTATCAACACCATAAAAATAAGTATTTACAGCAAACTGCTTTTTCAGGATAATATTCAGCGCAAATGATAAATATGATTTACCACACGAACAATCGAGAAATACAATTTCTTTATCCTGCGGATACGTTTCAATAATTCGTACAACCTGCTCACAAAACCCTATTACTTCGTTATACTTTTTTATCTCTCGCTCATCGCCTGCTTGCTCAATATCTAATTCAATTATCTTTAACAATTCCTTACTGGTTCTTAATAGTTCTCCGATTGTTTCTTTGATTTCCATAAATAGTTCTTACGTTTAACACTGTTTCAATCGAGAGGACAACCTAAGCGTCATACTAGCCCAATTCTTTTACACTCTTCTTGCCGGCCACCGTCTTCTTGCGACCTTTTCTTGTGCGTGCATTTGTTTTTGTTCTCTGTCCCCTTACTGGTAAACCTACCTTATGTCGTATTCCACGATAACAATTGATACTTTTCACACGTACAATATTCTGCATTTCCTGTCGACGCAACTGCCCCTCAGTAGAAAAATTCTTTTCTATATATGCACCCAACTTACTCAACTGATCTTCATGAAGATCCTTCGCACGTATGTTCTCATCGATATTCACAGCTTTCAGTATTTTCTGTGACAAAGCCTTGCCAATCCCATATATGTATGTGAGTGCAATAACAATCCTTTTATCTGCGGGAATGTCTATTCCTGCAATTCTCGCCATTAATCAATTCCTTTCTAAATTATTTTCTAAATCAGCCTGTTATTTACCCTTGCCTCTGTTTATGGCGCGGATTAGAACAGATTACACGAACTACATTTTTCCTTCTAACTATTTTGCAGTTTTCACAAATCCGTTTCACAGAAGATCGAACCTTCATCGTTTAACACCCTAAAAACTTATTAGTCGATTTTAGAATCGACACTAAATTTGTCTATAAATAATTCTGCCTTTATCGAGGTCATAAGGAGACATTTCAATCGTCACCTTGTCTCCTGGCAATATTTTAATAAAATGCATCCGCATCTTCCCTGAAACATGTGCGAGTACTTTATGACCATTCTGTAATTCTACCCAAAACATCGCATTGGGAAGCGCTTCTTTTACAGTTGCTTCTACTCTTATGGGTTCTTCTTTGGGCATATTTAAATAGGCATGCCTGTTTCAGAAATTATTTTCATTGCGTTAGAATGTCTGCACCATTCTCGGTAACCACAATTGTATGTTCAAAATGCGTGGACAATTTTCTGTCTTTCGTTACCACCGTCCATTTATTGTTTAAGACCTCAGTATCATACTTACCCATACATATCATTGGTTCAATGGCAATGGTAACGCCAGTCATTAAAATTTCATCTGCTTCTAACAATGGTTTGCTCACAAAATTGGGCACCTGTGGATCTTCATGCATACACCTCCCAATCCCGTGACCAGTGTAATTTCTAATAACAGAATAACCATTTTTTTCAACATATTCTTGTATTGTCTTTGATATCAAAGATACCTTTTTATTTGATTTTATAACGTTAATTGCCATGTAAAGTGACTTTTCGCACACCTCTATAAGTCTTTTGGCCTCTTGTGTAACTTCTCCTATAGGTATCGTTAATGCAGCATCGGCAACGTATTTACGATAACCAACTCCAACATCGATGCTGAGTATATCTCCCACCCTTAATTTTCTCGGTCCGGGAATACCATGCACAACTTCTTCATTTATCGACGTACATATACTTTTTGGGAACCCCCTGTATCCTTTAAAAATCGGTATCCCACCCTGACTTATTATATACTTTTCAAGTTCATTATTCAGATAATCTGTCGTTACATCTTTTCCTGCAATCTCTTTGGCTAATCTCAGTGCGTTCGCTACGATCTTTCCCGCAGCCCTCATTATTTCAATCTCGCGGAGGGATTTACAAACTATCAACTCAGTTTACCCCACGACCGATCAAGGACTTTTTTTGCAATGTATTATCAATAGTATCCGATATTTTTTTAGTAATCATTTCTACCCGCCTATCATCACTTGAAATTTCTCTCAAAATACCACTCTTTTCATAATAATCAATCAAGCCCTCGGTCTGTTCATGATAAACCCTTAATCTTTCCAGTATTGTTTCAGGTTTATCATCCGCACGTTGATTTAATTTACCACCACATTTATCGCAAAGTCCATCTTTTGAAGATGGAACATAAATCTTATGATAGTTTGCGCCGCAAGCGCCGCAAATCAACCTGCCTGACAATCTTTGAACCACACTTTCCTTGGATACTGAAAAATAAAACACTATATCCAATGTATTTCCGAGATTTCTCAGCATCTCGTCTAACACTTTTGCCTGGGAAAGCGTCCTCGGGAAACCATCTAAAACAAAACCTGCCTTGCAATCATTTTTTAATATGCGATCTTCGATGATATCGACAACTATTTGGTCAGGAACCAAAAGGCCCTTTTCTATGTAATGCCGCGCCTTTATCCCTGTCTCTGTGCCATCTTCAACTGCTTCTCTTAGTAAATTTCCAGAAGATATATGAGGAATATTTTTCCCCTTACTAATAGCTTCTGCCTGGGTTCCCTTGCCAGCGCCTGGAGGTCCAAGAAACACAATCATCATCCCATTCTTCCTCTTATACGTGTTCCACCGCTTAAAAACCCGCTATACTGTCTCATAATCATATGGGACTCAATTCTCTGGACCATATCAAGCGCCACACCAACAATAATAAGCAAGCCTGTTCCACCGTAGAAACTCGCTATTGCGCGATTAAGTTCAAAACCACCTGCCACCAGCATCGGTAAAATAGCTATCAATGCCAAAAACGCAGCACCAGCCAATGTAATCTTACCCATGATACTTTCTAAATATTCTGCCGTCCTCTGGCCTGGTCTGATTCCCGGAATAAAACTTCCATAGTCCTTCATATTATTTGACATTTCTTTCGGATTAAATTGTATTGCCGTCCAAAAATAACAGAAAAACGTTATGAGAAGTATATAAAGCATAACATAAATCACACCGCCTTGCAAAACTTCTGACAAACGAGAAGTAATCCAATATCCAAAGCTTCCAGGTTCAAAACGCACCTGAATGCCTTGCATAATAGCAGCAGGGAATATTAACAAAGATTGCGCAAAAATTATGGGCATTACGCCTGCCTGATTCACTCGAAGCGGCAAGAAATGCCTTTGTCCGCCGTATACCTTTCTTCCACGAGTATGCTTTGCCTGCTGGACAGGTATCCGCCTTTGACCCTGGGTAATATATACAACCCCACCGACAATTGCAAGAAACATACCTAGCAGAACGATTAATTTCACAATACCGATCTGATGTTCAGCAGGAGTAACAGAAAAGGTAAAGTTCTGCATTACCTGAGAGAATGCCCAAGGTAAACGATCAATAATACCGACCATAATTACTATTGATATCCCGCTGCCGATACCATGTTCTTCAATTTGTTCTCCGATCCACATCAGGGTCATAGTTCCGGTTGTTAAGAGAAGCGCTGCCATCATCTGGAACCCAATACCCTGTAAATAGACCGGGATGACGGGAACACCATTAAATTCAACCGTATAAAGCGTACGCGTCATGACAAACGCCTGAAACAGGCATAACCCTACCGTTGCAAGCCTCGTATATTGATTAATCTTTTTCCTTCCTACATCGCCTTCTTTCTGTAATTTTTCAAGATAAGGCACTACACCTACGAGCAACTGGAAAATGATAGACGCGCTAATATAAGGCATAACCCCTAAGCCAAAAATTGCACCAGAAGACATAGCGCCGCCAGCAAACATATCAACCAATCCTAATAACTGTCCAACGCCAGTTTGCGTGAATTGATGGAAGTATGATTTTAATACTGTTGTATCGATTCCAGGAATTGGTATATAGACCCCAATGCGGCATAAAGCGATAAGGCCGAGGGTTATGAGTACTTTTTTACGTAACTCTGGTATTCGAAAAATATTTCCAAATTGTTCGATCATTATAAGACCTTTATTTCTCCGCCAGAGGCTTTAATCTTTTCTATCGCAACCTTGCTAAATTTATGCGCACTCACAGTTAAAGGTTTCGTAATTTCACCATCACCCAATACCTTTACACCGTCTAATATCTTTCTTATAAGCCCAACTTCCATTAATTTTTCTGGATTTACATGGGTACCATTATCAAACCGTTCAATATCTTTTACATTAACTATACTATATTCTCTTTTAAATGGGTTATTGAATCCCCTCTTTGGCAAACGGCGAAAGAGTGGAGTTTGTCCACCTTCAAATTGTATACTAGTTTCATTTCCGGACCTGGCCGTTGCTCCTTTACCTCCCCTACAGGAGGTTTTTCCCATACCTGAACCCCTACCTCGACCTACTCGCTTTTTACGCTTTCTAGGAAAAGGCATTGATTTTAGATCAAAAAGATTCATTCTATCTTCACTCCCCTTAGTTCTCCAACCTCTTCTTTAGTTCTTAAAGCTTTCAAACCCATCAATGTTGCCTTAGCCACATTAAGTGGGTTTCTCTTGCCGTAACATTTTGTTAATATATTCTTAATACCTGCATACTCAATCACGGCTCGCGCTGAAGCACCGGCCTTTATCCCTGTACCAGAACATGCCGGCCTTAAGTACACATTAGCAGCTTTATACCTTCCCCATACCTCGTGTGGTATAGTATCGCCTTTCAAAGGTATTTTAACCATTTGCTTTTTAGCTTCTTTAACTGCTTTATTAACTGCGTTAGGTACTTCCCGTGCCTTACCAAATCCAATTCCAACACTTCCCTTTTTATCTCCAACGACTACAAGTGCGCTAAAGCTCATTGATTTACCGCCCTTTGTTACCGTTGTACAGCGATTAATCCTTACAACTGTTTCTTCTATATTTATTGGTTCTTCCAAACGCGCCAAGTGATTCTCCTTGTACGAATCAGATTTTAGAAACTCAACTTGTATTTCCTTGCAGCTTCAGCTAAGGCTTTTATCCTTCCGTGGTACTTATAACCACCTTTATCAAACACAACTTTTGTAATACCTTTATTTTTTGCCTCTTCTGCAATCTTTTTCCCAACGATCTCAGCAGCAGCCGCATTCCCCCCATATTTAATCTGTGACCGAAGATCTGGAGATTGCGTTGACGCCGCGACTAACGTCCTTCCTTCTATATCATTAATAATTTGGCAATAAATATGTTTTAAACTTCGATACACGCTCAAACGCGGTCTCTCGGCAGTTCCAACTACTTCCCTTCTAATTCTAAGGTGACGCCGTGTTCTTTTTCGTAATTTTTCCTTTATATGATCCATATCTAAAAATCCTTAATTAATACTATTATGCAGAACCTGATGTAAATGCTTTCCCAGCCTTCCTTCTGATAACCTCATCTTCGTATTTAACACCCATCCCTTTATACGGCTCTGGCGGCCTCATGCCCCTGATTACAGCTGAAAATTGTCCCACCATTTGCTTGTCTGTCCCTGATACTGTAAGCTTTGCAGGGTTTGTTGGGTTTGTAACTTCTACCTTTATTCCCTTCGGTATCTCCAAACTTACCGGGTGCGTATATCCAAGTAATAATACAAGGTCTTTACCTTGTACCTTAGCGTTGTAACCAAGTCCAATAATTTCAAGATTCTTGGAATAACCCTTAGTAACACCCAATACCATATTTGAAATTAACGCACGTGTCAAGCCATGCAGTGCCCTATGATATTTTTCATCAGAAGACCTTTTTACTATAATTTGCTTATCCTGCTGAACATATTCTATAGCTATATCAGGATGAAATGTCTGACTTAGTTTTCCCTTTGTGCCATCAATGTTTACCGTGTTACCGCTTATTGACACTTTTACATCGTTTGGAACTTTAACGGGTTGTTTTCCTATTCGTGACATCTTAAATCCTCTATCCAGATAAATCGCTTACGACACAATACAAATCAGCTCACCACCAATTTTTAGTTTTCTACACTCTCTGTCACTTATAATTCCTCTTGATGTGGAGTATATCGCAGTACCAATTCCACCAAAGATTTTACCAATTCCCTCAGTCTTCTTATATATCCGTCTACTTGATTTACTTACTCTCTCAATTTTATTAATTATTTGCTGTTTTAAGGGGCCATACTTTAAGTAGACCCTTATGGAAACCTTGGCACTCCCAACTGGTATCTCTTTAAAATCCTTTATATAGCCTTCTTCCTTTAATATTTTTAAAATCGCCAACTTTACCTTGGATGTAGAAACATCCACCCTTTCTCGTTTAATCACGCTTGCGTTTCTAATACGCGTCAGCATATCAGAAATCGGATCTGTCATACACATTATTATATTCCTTATTCTTAATACTATTCTGTAATAACTGGTTTTCTACCAACTTGCTTTTTTTACGCCTGGAATCTCACCCTTTGAAGCAAGTTTTCTAAAACAAAGCCTGCATATTTGAAATTTACGATAGTATGCCCTGCGACGTCCACATAACTTACATCTGTTATATTTTCTTGTTTTATACTTTGGCTCTTTTTTTGATTTTTCTATTAAACATTTTCTTGCCATTCGGACTCCTTATTCTATCCTAAAAGGCATACCCAATAATTTTAATAATTCACAAGATTGCTCATTTGAATTACCGGATATTACCATGGTAATGTCCATACCCTGAACAAATTCCACACTATCGATGCTTATTTCAGGAAATACAATCTGCTCTGTCAGACCCAAAGTATAGTTACCACGGCCATCAAATGACTTTTGGGAAATACCCCTAAAATCTCTTATTCTCGGCAACACAATACTAATTAAACGGTCCAAAAATTCAAACATCCTTTTCCCTCGCAACGTAACTTTACATCCAATTGCCTGACCCTTGCGGAGTTTAAAACCAGATATGGCTTTTTTTGCTACAGTAACGAGCGGTTTTTGGCCAGTAATTATCGTCAAATGTTTCGTTGCTTCCTCAATGAGTTTTTTATTATCAACTGCCCTACCCACACCCATATTAACCACAATCTTCTGTAACTTAGGCAGCGAGAGTTTATTTTTATAATTAAACTTCTTTGTGAGTTGCGGTACTACTTGCGTTTGATATTTTTCTAATAATCTTGCCATATTTTACGTTAAAACCTCACTCAGCAGAAATTATTTCAGACCCACAACAGGCGCATACACGAATCTTATTACGATTTTCTAATATCTTTTTTCTTGTCCGCACTCCCCTGCCATTTCTTTTGCAGTTTTTGCTCTGACAAATGGGTAACACATTTGCAATTGCTATAGAAGCTTCTTTCTGTATTCTGCCACCTTGTTGGTTCTTTTGGCTTGGTTTTGTGTGTCTATAAACTAAATTTAGACCTTTAATAATAACTCGGTTTTTGTCTCGTAAAACCTTTATTATTTTCCCCGTTTTACCAGCCTCATTGCCAGCCATCACTGCAACTAAATCGTTCCTGCACACATGCATAACTATACATTCTCCACAGGTATTTGTTTAACCTTGTAATTAAATCTTTCTATACAACTTCAGCGGCCAAAGATATAATTTTCATAAAATTCTTCTGCCGTAATTCTCTGGCTACAGCGCCGAATATACGAGTCCCTCGAGGGTTACCATCATTGTCAATAATAACTATCGCATTTTTGTCAAATTTTAAATAAGAACCGTCGTCTCTCCGTATATTTTTTTTTGTCCGTACAACAACTCCTTTTACCACTTCCCCTTTTTTAACAACTCCCTCTGGTATTACTTTCTTTACTGCCGCAACAATAATATCGCCAACCGTGGCATATTTCCTACCGCTACCGCCTAATACCTTTATACACGTAGCCCTTTTAGCGCCGCTGTTGTCTGCAATATCTAGTTTTGTTTGTTCCATTATCATTTTTTAAAACTCCGCTTAATTCTATGGCTTTGCCTTTCCTATGATACGAAGTAATCTTGTAGATTTTGTTTTGCTTAAGGGTCTCGCCTCAATAATCTCAACCTTATCGCCCACTTTTGCTTCACTATTTTGATCGTGTGTTTTATAGATTGAAGACCGTTTTAGATACTTACCATATTTGGAATGTTTTACAAGACGCACAACCTCAACGACTATTGTTTTCTGCATCTTATTACTAATGACCGTCCCGACAATCTTCCTCCTTCTACCTCTTTTATTTTCAACGCTCATTTTCAAACTTACTCCTTTGCCTTGAGAGGAGTATTGATAGACAAGTCCATCTCTCTCAAAATAGTTTTCAATCGCGCTACATTTCTTCGAACATCTCTCCGCTGTGCAGGATTTCGCGTTTCACCCGCTTGCCATTGAAATCGAATATTCAACGATTCCCTTCTGCATGCATCGATTTCTTCCAAAATCTCCTGCCTGGATTTCATTCTCATTTCACTAACCTTCAAATCGTCTTTCTCCTTTGTACAAGCCTTACTTTAACCGGCATTTTATGGGCTACTCTATTAAACGTCTGCTTGGCAATTTCTTCATTGATACCGCTCAGCTCATACAAAATAGTCCCCGGTTTCACCACAGCGACCCAGAATTCAGGTTCACCCTTACCTTTTCCCATACGAGTTTCAATAGGTTTCGATGAAACGGATTTGTGTGGAAACACCCTTATCGTTAACTTCCCTTCTCTTGGAAGGTATTGTGATGCTGATACTCTTCCCGCCTCGAGTTGTTGGGCTGTTATCCACCCAGGTTCCAAAGACTGCAAACCAAATTCACCAAAAGATACTCTGTCACCTCTTGTCGCATTTCCTTTAATTTTTTGCCGTTGCGACTTCCTGAACTTTACCCTCTTCGGCATCAGGCGCATATAACTTCTCCTTCCCGGAACTAATTAACCCTTTATAAATCCAAACTTTTACCCCAATAACACCATATGCCGTTTTGGCTTCAGCAAAACCGTAATCAACATCGGCCCTCAATGTATGCAAAGGAACACTTCCCGATGACATTTTTTCAGTCCTTGCGATCTCGGCTCCACCCAGCCTGCCTGCTACCTGCATCTTTACGCCCTTTGCGCCTGCATCAACTGATGCATCCAGCGCTTTTTTCATCGCCCTTCTGAATGTGACTCGCTTTTCCAGCTGTTCTGCAACGTTTTCAGCAACAAGTTGCGCATGCAACTCTGGCTTCGTAATTTCTTTTATTTTTATAACTACTTCTCTTCCTGTAATTTTTTGTAACTCGTCTTTAAGTTTATCGACCTCAGCGCCTTTTCTACCAATTATCAAGCCAGGACGCGCAGTATGCAAAGTTATTTTTGCATCTTGCCGGGTTCTTTCTATCTCAATAACCGAAATCCCGGCAAAGCCATAATTTTTTTTAATTATCTTACGTATCTTTTGGTCTTCTACAAGCAATGAGCCAAAATTCTTCTTGTCGGCATACCAAATCGATTTCCACCCCTGCGTTATTCCCAGCCTAAAGCCTATCGGACATACCTTTTGACCCATCTTATCTCCTCTGATTATTATTTATACTTTTGTTTTTTCAGATAATACTACCGTGATATGACTTGTACGCTTCAATATCCGTGCCGACATACCACGAGGCCTTGTACGTTGCCATTTTCTAGTTGGACCACCATCCACTAAAGCTTGTGTTACATACAAAGAATCAACATCAACGTCCAAATTTT
>MHZD01000043.1 GCA_001828645.1 Planctomycetes bacterium RIFOXYC2_FULL_41_27
GGTCCTCACGAGTCCGTTCTTGGAAGAAAGATCGAATGTGTTTTAAAGGCTATTGTGACGCAGATGCCAACCCGATTTGACGTGGCAGAAAAGGATGTTCGCATAAATGGTGTAAAGGTTGTTGTTGATGGCCAAACGGGAAGGGCTGATAGCATAAAGAGGATTGAAGTCAAAGAGGGCGATTGAATGAATTTCGCAAGAATACTACCCATACTACCGGATACGGTAACAGGTCGAAACAAGATACTCACGATTTCCGAACTCACCCGAAGAATCCGTAACTCACTCGAGCAGGATTATTTTAATCTATGGGTTGTGGGAGAGGTCTCCAATGTAAAAAAACCCACGTCCGGGCATGTGTATCTGACGCTGAAAGACGCCAATGCGCAGTTACAGTCCGTCATGTTTAAATTTATTGCAAACAGCGTAAAATTCGAGCTAAAGGATGGGATGGAGGTCTTGGCCTTTGGTTCTATTACGGTGTATGAGTCCCGCGGTCAATATCAATTGGTCATCGAAAAGATTGAACCAAAAGGTATTGGTGCATTGCAATTGGCTTTTTTACAATTAAAGGAGCGACTCGAAAAGGAGGGTTTATTTGATCCTGCACACAAAAAACCGCTTCCGCTGGTTCCCCAAAAAATTGCCATTGTAACATCTCTGACAGGCGCTGCAATCAGGGATATCTTGAATGTAATCAACAGGAGGTTTGCCAGAGTAGAGATTCTCATCTATCCGGTAAAAGTGCAGGGGGAAGGCGCTGCGTTGGAGATTGCCCAGGCAATTAAGGATTTGAATACTATCCCAGATATCGACGTAATGATTGTGGGCAGGGGAGGCGGTAGTTTAGAGGATTTATGGGCGTTTAACGAAGAAGTGGTTGCGAGGAGTATTTATGCCTCAAAGATTCCTGTTATCTCCGCAGTCGGGCACGAGATTGATGTAACTATTTCAGACTTAGTTGCTGACAAAAGGGCACTTACACCCACAGAAGCAGGTGAACTGGTTGTTCCGCATTATGACCAGTTGAAGGATTCGCTGGAAAAAATTAAGGCTAGACTTATACAAGCGTTATATAATAAAATATTGGTTATAAGAAGCCATCTTATGGGAATTAAAAACAGCTTCCCATTCAAGAGACCATTGGACAGGATTCTGCGATTACAGCAAAGATTGGATGAGATTGTACAAAGGCTTATTTCTGTAAGTAAACATTCACTGGAATTAGAGCGTGAACGACTCGTTGGTTTTGCAAACAGATTGGATAGTGTGAGTCCGTTAAAAGTGTTGAATAGGGGTTATTCTATCACAACCAACGTAGAGGATGATAAACCCATCAAGTCTGTCGAAGGATTAACTTTAGGGAAAAATTTGAAAACGCAGTTTTTTCATGGTGGTATTGTATCTTCTGTAGTTGAGATATTGAAGCAGGCATGAAGGAATCAAATTTAAATAAAAATGGGTTAAACGAAGTAAAACCCAACAGCATAATCTGTGACAGGAGTTTTCTCCTAACACGTATAAAATCTTGTAAATTCTGTTAATCCTGTCTAAACTTTGATCTATGGCGAAGGTAAAATTTGAGGATGCATTAAAAGGATTAGAAGATATTGTAGAGCGGCTCGAAAAGGGAGATTTGCCGCTGGATGAGACCCTGTTTGAATATGAAAACGGTATTAAATTGTACAAGCAGTGTATCGCCCTGCTGGAGAATGCAGAAAAGAAAATTCAAATATTAGTGAAGGATGAAAACGGTATCCTCCGTACCAAAGATTTTGAGATTGGTTCTGCTCAGAGTGATAATTCAAAATAAATCGTATAGAGAATTTCATTTTGTTTATGCGGGTTATACGATGTATGGCATAGAGAGTCCCCCTTAGAAAAGGGGGCGAGGGGGTTGTAAGATAGCCCGGAAAAAAACACAACCCCCTGAATCCCCCTTTGCTAAGGGGGACTTAAACGGAATAACTTGAAATAGATTATTTTTAGGTTTAAACAGGTAATGAACATGAGCAAATTATTGGATTCTGTTGAATATCCAGAAGATTTGAAAAAGCTAAAGCTGGCGGATCTGCCAAAGCTTGCCGCAGAAATTCGCGAATTCATTGTGGACGTTGTTTCGAAAAATCCGGGACATCTTTCTTCAAATCTTGGTGTAGTTGAATTAACCATTGCGTTGCATTACTGTTTTGATTTTAAAAGAGATAAAATTGTATGGGATGTAGGCCACCAGGCGTATGTTCACAAAATTCTTACGGGTAGAAGGTCCAAATTTCCAACTTTACGGCAATACAAGGGACTGAGTGGTTTTCCTGATAAAAACGAGAGCCTGTACGACCCTTTTACCTGCGGTCATAGCGGAAACGCTATATCGGCGGCGTTGGGGGTATCGTGTGCCGATGCAATTCTCGGGTATAAGAGGTCAGTTGTGGCCGTCGTAGGTGACGGAGCTATCGGAGCAGGAATGTCGCTGGAGGCGCTGAACCATGCGGGT
>MHZD01000044.1 GCA_001828645.1 Planctomycetes bacterium RIFOXYC2_FULL_41_27
TTAAAATCGTAATTCGTAAATCATAAATCTTGTTAAGAAATTAACTTTTCATTACCATTGATAACTCATGAGTTAGTGTCATTACTCTTTCCGCTTCATTAATAGTCAATGTTCCTGCGCCACAACTGGGGGTTATGATAGACCTTTCTTTGATTAATGTTCTCGATAACCCCTTATTAACAAGAAACTGGATACCTTCTTCCAGTTTCTTTACCAAATCGTCTGATGAAACGCTGGTTATCTTCGAAGAAGTTGGGACAATACCCCATGCCAAATAGCCCCCTTTGTCAAGAAATGCCTTTATTTCACGCCAGTACATCAGATATTTATCCATAAATTCATACGCATCAAAACTGACGAAGTCGACCTTGGATTCCATGAGCATGGCCCAGTCCGTATTGCCGCAGCAGTGAGTGCCTGTTAATCCACCATGGGCTTGAACGGTGTCATAGACCTCATTAAGGGCGCTGATTGCCCTTTCCCGTCTGATGTTCATAAAGGCCGAACCAAAGCTTGTAAGATAAGGTTCGTCTGCAAAGATAATGACAGGTAGGCCATATTGTGATAACTTCGTAAACTGCCAGTATGCCTTCATTGACATTAACTTAATAATAACATCAAAGAATTCTTCGCTGTACAGGGCAGTAATACCCGTAGAAAGTTTTAGAGAGCCGGCTAAGGTAATTGGGCCAACGACCTGTCCCTTTATTGCACGAATAGATTTTTGGGGAGATTTGTTGAGTCGTTCGATCATGGCATGGAATCCAACCGAATAATCACGGCTTACCTGGAACAGATCAGGATCGTTCTTTAGATAGGCATCATAGAAAGCTTCCAGCGCGCCAGAGATGTCTTGAGAAACATCAATTTTTATTGTCTTTTCACTTACATTAACAGCGCTACATGGCAGCCCTTCAGTATATTGAATGCACATATCTTCGTATATACTGCGCCTTGGCAACTGCGGCCAGCAGGGGATTTCGGGGAGCGACTTGAACATGATATCGCAAGCCACATCGGCATCTGTATGTGGAAGGCTGCCAATCGCAGTAGCCGAGAAATTACCTTTGAAATTAGTTGTCATAGATTACTGCCTTTTTAAATTTAACAAAGGATTAGTCTGACTTTTTTCTGACCAGTACAAGCAAAGGGATTGAGGCAAGCTGCGCCGCAACTGAAAAAATAATAAGAGACATAAGGGAGATGTCGTAGAGAAGTCCCATTAATGCGCTGCCGAGAAACCAGAAGATTCCATAACCTGTATTAAAAATGCCGTAGCCTGTGCCTCGCCTGTTTATGGGAACCATATCTGCAATTGCAGCCCTCATGATGGATTCCTGTGCCCCCATGCCCATTCCCCACAGCGCCATACCAGCAAGGGCAAAGGCGAAACCGCCTAAAAAAACCAGCGGGGCAAAAAGCATTGAGAATAGAGAAACAATAATCAATATAGAAATACCTTTGCGGTCGAACAGGTATCCGAATAAAAGCGCTGCAATGGCGTCAACGCCCATCGCAATAGCATAAAATACAGGAATCCAGGTGTCTGAAACAATGGATACTTTTTTAAAATGGTATGCAATCAGTGGAAAGTCTGCATAGCCTGCGGCAATCAGTGCAACGGCAGTGAGATAAAGCCAGAATTTTTTGGGGAATCCCTTTGTCTCCAATTCAGGCTGAGCCACTTCCAGATTCCGTGGTTGAGGGTACAACCATCGGGCTGTCACGAGCACGCTTATTGCCATGAATGCCGGTACAAGCAGCGTAACAAAGCTCGTCCGATAGCCTCCTTTAAAATAAAGTACTCCACCAACGATAAGCGGTCCAAGCACTGCTCCAATCTGGTCTAACGCCTCGTGCAATCCAAAACCCTTTCCCCTTCCAATCTCCTTGGTTGCATAGGAAAGCATGGCATCGCGCGCCGGGGTTCGAATTGCCTTTCCTATGCGTTCCATAATTATAAGAACGGCCGCAATTTCCCAGCGTCCTGCCAGAGCCAGGGCTGGTACTGCCAGCATATTCAAGGTGTAGCCAAACAACGTGATTGCCCAATATCTTCCAATTCTGTCGCTGATATATCCGGAGACAAGTCGCAGGCTATATCCTATTAGCTCACCGAATCCTGCAACAATTCCCACCGTGGTTGCACTTGCTCCCAATATGGCCAGATACTGACCGTTTATGCTGCGGGCGCCTTCGTATGTTATATCTGCAAAGAGGCTCACTACGCCAAGTAATACGATGAACTTTAGCGCATTTACTTTAGAAGCATTATTGTTAATTATGGATGTGCTTGATTGGTTTTGCATTATGATAAATTTTTGTAATCCTGATAATCGTTCGACTGATCCTTCGACAAGCGTTCGACTGAGCTCACGCCGAAGGCTCAGGATGCAGTGCCGTTCATGGTGAGTCTGTCGAACCATCACGACGAAGTCTGTGTTCATCTGCGTCCATAATTAAAGGATACATACTAATAAATTTAAAATGTTGAGTCAAGTAAGTTAAAGATGTTATTATATTTAGACAGGATTAGCATGAGATAAGGATAACATTTTACACGATAGAATATTTTGGGACTAAACAGTAATAAAGGTTTTACCATGGGTGAATTTTCATTCATACAATGGATTCGGGAAAGGCAGAAAAGGCGTAAAGACGTTATTGTGGGCATCGGAGACGATTGTGCTGCAATAAATGTTTCTTCTTACAAACTATGCCTCATTACGACTGATATGTTAGTGGATGGTACACACTTTGATCTTGAAAAATGCACCGTCCGTGACGTTGGTAGAAAAGCAATTGCGTGCAGTATCAGTGATGTGGCAGCTATGGGATGCCAGGCTACGGTTGCAGTGGTTTCTATTTGTTTCCCCGATCATACCACTGAAAAATTTGCACAGGAACTCTATAAAGGGATATGGAGTATTGCAGATAAATATGACATCGAGATTGCGGGTGGAGACATTATTAGTGGACATAGTCCTTTGTGTATTAATGTGACCATGTTAGGGAGAGATGAAGGATTAAAACCAGTCAGACGCTCAGGAGCAAGAGTGGGTGATATGATTCTGGTAACCGGAACGCTAGGTGGATCGCTTCTTGGGAAGCATCTTCGTTTTGAGCCGCGATTAAAAGAAGGACTTATTTTGAACAAAAACTTTACGATTCATGCTATGATCGATATTAGCGATGGGTTGACTGCAGATTTAAATCATATCCTGGAAGAAAGCAGGGTAGGCGCCATCCTGTACGAAGATCAGATTCCTGTATCAGAAGCGGCGGTAAAAATGGCAGAGAAAAGCGAGAATACACCGCTTTACCACGCATTATCTGATGGGGAGGATTATGAATTGTTGTTTACTTTATCGAAAGGTCAGGCGAAGAAGGCTATGGCATCGCATTTCTTTGACAGGGGGATGATCAGTTGCATTGGAGAAATCACTCGTGGTCGCGGTATTCAGATGAAATTTTTGGATGGTAAGACACGTCGTATAAAACCTCAAGGGTATGAACATCTCAAGCCATGAAATGGGGAAAATTAATGTTTAAAACTTCCAGTGCGGATGAAACGATAAAGTTTGGTGAGAAGCTTGGTAGATTATTAGCGGCAGGGCATGTGATTGCCCTTGTAGGTGAACTTGGCGCCGGAAAGACGACCCTTGTAAAAGGTATCGTTCAGGGTTTGGGTGTTAAAGATAGACGTGCCGTAAAGAGTCCGACATTTTCACTAATACATAAATATGAAGGACGTATCCCTATCTTTCACTTTGATGCCTATCGATTAGAAGGTGTTCAGGATATGCTAGATATAGGGAGTGATGAAATAATTTCTGGAAATGGTGTTTCTATTATAGAATGGGCAGATAGGGTGCCTGGATGTTTACCTGAAGAATATTTAAAGATAACCTTAACGTCTATTTCTAAAAATGAAAGATGTATAGGAGTGCAGAGTTGTGGAAAGTGCTATGATGACGTAATAAAAACTCTAGTAAACGTCAATTCGGAACGTCCTTAATGTCCCTCTTTGTCTAGTTGTTTTGATGCATTTCCGAACAATTTGGATTAACAGAGTATTTTTGAAAAAGCAAAAGGCAACTCAAATGAGTTGCCTTTTGCTTTTGTTTATATACCTTGTTTTTGCTTTGTTTTAACGCTAGCAAAATTACTTCTTTGCAGCGTGACATTCGCACTTGCAATCTTTTTCAGGCTTTGACGGCAAATGTTTGCACTTGTCACATGCCTTTTCCTCTGCCATAGCTGAGCCAACAAACACTGTATTTACAACACCAACGCCCAACATCAATGCGCCTGCAACAACTAAACCATAACCAAACTTCTTTAACATGTCCTTCTCCTCCCCACATCTTTAGGAAACTTAAGTCAAACCACCGAGAACGCTCTCAGTATAGCCCTTGACCGCTGTTCCCATATTATTGTTAATACAATTTGATTTCAATAAAATTCTTGTTGTTTATTTTCATTGTGTATGTTATTGCATACAGTTCAAAATATCTCGAATAATGGTTTTTGATTAGTTCTGATTAGGTGCAAAACTTTTCGGTGTTAGTTGAACTAAGATCATTTTTATAATTTTCAGGATTTATATTATATTTCTTGATCAGTTTATAGATATCGGCTCTGTAACGTTTCGCCGTTTTTGAAGCATTTGTGATGTTTCCTTTGTTTATTCTTAAAAGATTTTCAAGATATTCGCATTCAAATCTTTCTTTGGCATCTCTGTATGAATTGAAGTTGTTCTTGAGAGTATTTGCGCTGGTAAAGAGGTCCTCTGTTGCTATAATATCGGTATTAGCCATAACAACGGCGTGTTCGACTTTACTCTGCAATTCGCGTATATTACCCGGCCAGTCGTAAAGCATCATTCTTTGAATAGCTGCAGGTGTAAACCCTTTTATATCTTTTTTAAGTAGCTTACTAAATCCCGTCATAAAATAGGTAGCCAATAAAGGGATGTCGTCTTTTCTTTCGCGAAGAGGAGGGATATAAATGGGCACGACATGGATTCTGTAAAATAAGTCTTCACGAAATTTTCCTTCGTTTACAGCCTTTTGTATATCTGTATTAGAGGCTACGATGACCCTTACATTGACCTTAACACTCTTTGTACCACCAATTGGTTTAACTTCTCTTTCTTGTAATACCCTTAGAAGTTTGACCTGCAAGGCCAGTGATGTATTACCAATTCCGTCTAAAAAAATAGTGCCTCCGGCTCCTTGTACGAATAGTCCTTCTTTAGATTCATAAGTACCTGGGAATGCTCCACGGATGTGTCCGAAGAATTCGTTTTCCAATAAACCCTCCGGGATGGCGCCACAGTTTAAGGTAATAAATGGACCTTTCGTGCGATTGCTTTTGTGATGGATAGCCCTTGCAATGAGTTCCTTTCCTGTTCCACTTTCACCATAAATAGCAACAGTACAGTCAGTTTTGGCGATTTTTGAGACCTTTTCAAGGATTTCTTTCATCCGTTTATCATTACCAATAATGCGTTTAAAGTCTTGACTTTCATCAAGCTGGTTTCTGAGACGTTCGATTTCTTTTGTTAGTTGCTGCTTTTCAAGGGCTTTTTTAATATGAAGCAAAAGGTCTTCATTGTTAAATGGTTTGGTAATGTAACTATAAGCCCCTTTTCCCATGGCTTCAACGGCACTTTCAATACTGCCGTGCGCCGTCAGGATAATGATCGGAAGATTTGGATAATAACCAACGATCTCTTCCATAAGTTCGATACCGTTTTCTTCGGATAGCCGCAAATCGATTATAACGAGATTGCAGGGAGTGGAGGACAGTATTGTTTTTGCCTTTTTACCGTTTCTAGCAATTGTAATATGATAACCCCACGATCTTAAACGCATTTGGAGGACTTCCAGGATATTTGCGTCATCATCTATGACTAATATTTTTTCGCCTGGCATAGTTTGGGATATCTTAAAATTATTCTGTTTTTTGCCCTTCTGTACTTTTTGAATTAACCCCTGGTGTTGCTTCCGGAGAACTTGTTGTGATCGTTTCTTTGATGTGATTATCAACTTCTGCCTTCTTTTCTTCCATCTGTACGTCGACTTCGCGGAGTTTTTCTATATCACTTTTTAGTTCTTCGATTGTCTCCTGGGCCGCATGAAGTTCATCTGTAAGTTTTCCTATTTCTTGGTCTTTCATGGAAAGACGGTCCAAGAGGTCGGTGATCATTTTTTCCTTGAGTCGAAGTTCAAGTTTGATAGTTTTGATTTCTTCATTTTTTATGGTTAAATCTTTTATATGTGTTGTACAGACACAACTGGTACTAAGAAAAAATACAGGAAAAAAGAATAGTGAAAAATAGTATTTCTTAATGTTTGCAATATGCACTTTTTTATCC
>MHZD01000045.1 GCA_001828645.1 Planctomycetes bacterium RIFOXYC2_FULL_41_27
TGGATTATCCAGCGTTGCCGCCTTTCTCAGGGCTTCTTCAAAGTCGCTTTTTTTATTCAAAAAGTAGAATTTGCTGATGCAGCCGTGTTCGCCAAGGTTTTGCGCCATCCAATAATATCCACCTACATTTTGTGGATCCAGCGAGATCGCTTCTCTTCCATACGCTTCTCCCATTTCAAACCAGGCAGCCTTTTCATCGTTGCACGTTGCATGGTACTCGGCCATTTTGAAATAACATCTGGAGAGCTCGATGAGTACCTCTGCCTTTTTTTTGTTGCAGTTTTCGCTGTTGTCGGGGATTTGCCTTAAAACATTTTGGTATATCTCTATAGCTGATTTGAGACTTTCACGATTTTCTCTTCGATTATAAAGTTCTCTTGCGTTTTTGAATTCTTTATTTATATCGATATTCAGACTCGTATGTCCTGCAATGGTATAATTGGCATTCAGTGTCCAAATACACAACATTGAAATAGAAAATAATGCTATTTTTTTCATCATGATGAGATTTTTCATTTTACAAAAATCCCTTTCCTTTGATGATGGCTATAGGGAAATATTCAACTATTTAAGCGGGTTTCAAAGATATCTGGCATCCGTAACTTTCAGATTATGCCATTTTCCACAGGTTAATTTAAAGCAACCCTTGTTCCATATTTCAAATCTTCATTAGGACCACTAGCCATTGTTTTACCGGCTAATGTTCTATGAAGATAACTTCCATGGTTACCTTTTGCCCTGCAACAGAAAGGACGATGGTAGTGGCGCCGGGGGAAATGCCTTTCACGGTAAACGTTGTCTTGCCAGTTGCATCTGTTAATGCCCCTGGTGTAATGGTTGCAACGGTCGGCGAGGTACTTACGGCTTTGACTTCCACACCAAAGAGCGGTCCTCCCTGCTTATCCAGTAATTTAACAAATACTTTATCCTCAGAACCCGAATAGACACTGAGCTTGTGAGGTGTCACAATAATTTTTATCACTTCCTCATAAGGAGGGGTTTGTGCGCAGGAATTCATAAATAGAATACCAACGCACATGATATAAAAAAACATATTCTTTCGATTAACTAATTTCATAATGATTTTTTTCTCCTTTATTTCAAAATAGCAATTGTAGCGCGAACTTTAGTTCGCATAGGATATAAGCGAACTGAAATTCGCACTACGCTGAAAAAGCTGCCAAAGGACTAATTTAATGGACTAAAAACCAAAAAGTATTGGTAAGGCAGGATGAATGTATGCCTTTGTGATAATGTAAAACCCGCCTGTTTTAGCTCGTTGATAACCAGATCTTCTGGCAGGCGAACCTGTATGGGAGGACCAATTGGACTCTCATCGCTGAATTCAAGGATAGCCAATTTCCCCTGTGGTTTTAAAGCCAGTTTGATTTTTTTTACAAAATCAACAGGCTGTGCTATTTCATGATACGTGCTTAGGAGAATGGCAAGATCCAGACTATTTGGGGGAAGGTTTGGGTCGTCCATAGTACCCAAAACAAGGCTTACGTTTTTAATTCCTTTCTCCACCAATCGCTTGCTTATATAGTCGAGCATCTCCTGCTGGATGTCTGCGGCATAAATAGTTCCCGTTGCGCCCACACGTTCAGATAATTTTACGGTGAGGTATCCCGATCCGGCGCCAATATCCGCAACGGTCTGTCCTTTTTTAATATTTAAGGCATTCAATGTCTCTTCCGGTTTTTGCCATGCATCGCGCCCAGTGTCTTCAAGTAATGGTATTTTTGAAGGGCTGAAAAGTTTACTGGGACGTTCTCGCTTTATGTCTTCCTTGGCATAGGTACTAACACACAGACACAATACTGCTATAAATACCAAAATGGTTTTGACACTTTTAGTAAATTGATTTATCATGTTTGCAGTTTAAATATTTAGTATTTGGAATGCAAGTAAAACTTATATTGTATGTTTATTTCTTAAACAAGAGTCCCTTTTTATTGAGCCGTTTGAATTTTAAGACCATGAGCAAGGTTTTAATGAGGACTATATAGTTTAGCTTCGTTTGACCGTGAGTTCTGTCTGCAAATTCGATCGGTATTTCCTTGATTGAAAACCCTTTCAGATGTGCCCTGTAAAACACCTCAGACACAATGGATGGACCTGTAGAAATCACGGAGTCCAGCTCTATCGCTTCCAATACCTTTCTTTTAAAACAGCGATAACCAGAAGAAACGTCTCTGATTTTCAATCCGAGTAGAGTCCTTACATAGATACCTGCAAGAAATGTAATTATTCTGCGGATAAAGCCTCTGTTAATGTCTTTACCTTCGCCGACAAACCGGGAACCAATGATCATATCGGCTTCTTGTATGGCTTCCAGAAATGAGGGAATATATTTGGGGTGATGAGAAAAATCTGCATCCATCTCAACCACACAATCTGCGCCGTGTTCTAAGGCATATTTGAAGCCGGCGATACCAGCGGAACCCCGCCCCCTTCCCGATGTCCTGAGAAGCAGCTCGGCTTCGGGATGTTCTTTCGATAGATTTTTCACTATTTCGGATGTGCCGTCTGGCGAGTTATCATCTACAACGACAACGTGGAGGTCTGAAATTTTTAAGTTTAAAATTTCCCCAATTAGGTTTTCTATATTTTCTCTTTCATTATAGGTCGGAATCATTACGTATGTTTTCATTCAAAAATACCTTTGCGACAGAGGTCGCAGAGAACGCAAAGAAAAACATTTTTATTTCTGTTTAAGCGGATAAATTGGTATGAATGCTTCATAATAATAGAAGAGTTAAGTTAATATATCCATGCAAATGAGCGCCATAATTTTTGCAAAGTCAACTAATTCTTTAATACTGATCGATTCGTTAGTTGAGTGTGCCTCAGTCTCATCGCCGGGGCCGAACCCAACAGCAGTTATACCTTTTTGGATAAGTTGCTTGGTTACCGTTGCGCCAGACATCCCTTTCGGTTGAGGTTTGGTTCCTAATATAGATAAAGTATGTTTTGAAATCAACTCCACTAACGGGTTGTTGATAGGAACGGCAGTTGGTAGCTGGTTGGAAATAATTTTTAAGTCAAACCGCGCTGGAGAATACTGTGTTTCAGCCTCCCGGATGATATTTTTTATATCGTTGATGATATTGTCGGCTGAATCATCTGGCAAATAACGAATGTCCAGTTGTGCCTTGCAGACGGCGGGCACGATATTGGGTGACGTCCCACCGTGGATTGAGCCAAGATTCAACGTAGG
>MHZD01000046.1:0-3433 GCA_001828645.1 Planctomycetes bacterium RIFOXYC2_FULL_41_27
CCCAGGAGGATGGCGGCGGTGGCAGCAAAGGGAATGTCAGAATAGAATTAGATCAAAATTTAATGACCGATGTTATTGCAAGAATTTTGGAAAAAAATGGAACAACTGTACAGGAGGCGTTGGATTTAGACGATTGTTTTTCTACAACGGGTGGTGGAGGTGAGCAAATTGTTGATTTCTGGGTTAGTTATGTATCAGGTACAGCATATATCAAAAGCACGTATATAAAGGTGAGCTTTGGCGGGAGCTCAGAAATTCAAGTTTCTGATCAGGACTATCAGAATCAAAAGAGGTACAAGCAGAGAATTTCTGGCAAACTGATGATACCGCTCGAATAGAATGAAGATACTTGCGGTGCATGACGGTAAATAAAACCTTCTTCGCTGGTTCAATCTTGCAGATTGAACCGAAACAGTTGCATAGTTTTGTCTCATTGCAGAGGTCAAATCCTATGGCCAATTCGAAACATATGGTTCAATCGTTCGACTGAGCGCTCACGACGAAGTCTGCAATGAACCAGCCATGAGTAACATATAACAAAAAATGAAAAATGTTTAAGTGTTTTTTATTTTTTAATTATTCGTTTCTTGTTATATGTTATTTATTTTTTTACTTTAAGAGTGGGAGAGGGTCTGGGTGAGGGGTGTTTTCGTATCAATACTATCCTTGGAGAATCCATGCCGCACATAGAAACAGATACACCTGATGTATTCAGCCGCATCATGTCTGAAAAAAAGAAATCCATTTTACCAAACCACATAAATATCGATCAGGCAGACGTGAGCAAAGGTCTCGCAAAATTAGTGCTGACCATTATCGAATTACTACGTGAACTCCTGGAACGCCAGGCCATCAGGCGCATTGATAGCGGGACATTAACCAAAGAAGAGGTAAATAACCTTGGGACTACTTTCATGAAACTGGCGGAAAAAATGGAAGAACTCAAATCGCAGTTTGGTTTAAAAACAGAAGACCTGAATATAGACCTCGGCCCCCTCGGAAAATTGCTTTAAGAGGTCGATACCCATGATTTCGCTTTACCCGGGTAACCCAACCACCATATTTAAAATGCTAAGGAATTTCAATTTGCCCACGAAAAACACGAAAATGACTAAATTCCTTTTTTTCTTTTCGCGTATTTTGTGGGTAATATGTTGCTGCCGAAGGCCTAATTTATAGGAGGTAGGTGTATTGATAAAGTCCTTTGAGGTAATGAGGCATAAGCTCCAGAATATTTTTAAAAAATTGACGAATGACAATATTGAGGCGTTGTTCATGTTGGCCAGGGCTTGTGAGGTGCGGGATGATGAAACGGGCAGTCATGTCTTGCACATTAACCGTTTTTCCACGGCGCTGGCAAAAGAAATAGGTCTGAAGGAGTCATTTATAAAGGAATTAGGGCCATCAAGTATTTTACACGACGTAGGGAAGATACATATCCCTGATTATATATTGAAAAAACAGGGTTATTTTACAAATAGAGAGAGGGCAGAAATGAAAAAACACCCTCTGTATGGTGACAGGATACTCGGTGACAGTGAATTCTTTCATTTAGCCAAAGAGATTGCCCGATGGCACCATGAGAACTTTGATGGCACCGGCTATCCCGATGGGCTAAAAGGCGAGGCAATTCCTATCTCGGCACGGATCGTAAGGCTTGCTGATACCTATGATGCCTTGGTCAGTAAAAGACGTTATAAGAGCGCATGGTCTGACCAGCAGGCATACAATCAGATCGTAAATCATAGCGGCACTTATTTTGATCCCCTGGTGGTAGAAGCCTTTAAGCGTTTATTCGAAAGGGGAGATATTCGGGAGATTAAGAATAGGTATACCTGAAATGTTAATTTCAAACTGTTAGTTCCTCCCCCTTGATGTGCAGGAATTTTAAAGTTGAAGAGACGCAATGCATTGCGTCTCTACGTCCGCGTTTATCCGTTTTAAAGTTGCCGAAGGCCTAATTTAATGTTCAGGAATTTCAAAGTTTGTATCATAGCATACCAGACAACCCCCTGAATCCCCCTTTTCTAAGGGGGACTTTAGGAATCCCCCTTAATAAAGGGGGTGAGGGGGTTGTTTTTAATCGGCATTTGTCGTATATCAAAAAGTTGTGCCAAAGGCAGCCTAATTTAATGTTAAGAAATTTCAAAGCAGCAATTGTAATGCGAACTTCATTTTGCATAGGATGTAAGCGAACTGAAGTTCGCCTTACATTGACACGACAAAAATGAAAGAACCCATCGTTGGGTTCGTTTTTGGCCAGAAGGGGCTAATGTATAACCTGACGCTTGAAGGCTCAAAATTTATCAAACTTAAAAAGTAAAATATAAATAATCTGCGAAATCTGTGGTTTATTTTTTATTGTTTCGAATGACGATCTTTTCTGCGCATTGTTCAAAGAAGTCATATCCTGAACCTGCCTCGCCGATGAGATGTATCATCTTCATTGCGTCTGTAACTCGTACGCCACCCAAAACGGTCACGCCTCTTTTAAAGAGCGGTTCCGGGTAGACACTCGCCGTAGGTCCGACAACGACAATATCACGCGCATTTCTGGCGAGTTGCAGGATTGGTCCAAGGGTGTGATTCACAAGCGTAACCCCGGTTATAATCATGATGTCTCCCTGAGGAATTAATTCGTGCAAACGGGCTTCGGGTTCTATTTGAACCGTGTCGCCCTTGCCAACGGCCCGGGGATTTTTTTCAATAACAAATAATTTGCTGGTAATTTCCTGGATTCTTTTTATAAACGGCGGAAACGCCCCAACCATAACGACCGTATCTTCTTTCGCAATCTGAATCAGGTCTAATGCATTCCCATAAGCGGAAGGTTTGTATGGACAATGGTCGTCTTCAAGCAGTATTGCAGAGAGTGCGTTTATCGTTGCGATCCCAACGGCCGCTTTCAGGACGTTATCATCGAGGGCATATTCCATAAGATCGGTGACAGGGAAATTCAGTAAATTTCCTGCCTGAGGCATTTTTGCATGAGACCGGGGACAACACACCGCTTCCGGAATTTCCTGGACGGGGGTATATGACATGCCTGCATGACCCGTGCTTAAAACAACCCCGGTATAAAATACCCCTATCCGTACGTCTTTCGGAGTAATTTTTAGACGGCTTATTACCTGAGATTTTCGTACAATCTCAATCAGTTCTTTTGTAATGGACTTTCTTTCGTTCATATAATGAATGTAACTCCTTGTTGAAAACGTCATAATTATACTACATTGCCTTATTTATTCAAATAGAGACTTCTTAACGCCAATCTATAGTAAACGAAAAAAGAAAGTTGTCATTCCTGCGAAAGCAGGAATCCAGGCATTTGAATTGTTCCGCTGGATTCCCACTTTCGTGGGAATGACATCGTGGTAATGTAATGGCAACTTTTTAATGACGTTTACTATAAATGAAAAACATCTTTATTATT
>MHZD01000046.1:3759-6449 GCA_001828645.1 Planctomycetes bacterium RIFOXYC2_FULL_41_27
TGGTGTCCGATGTATGCAACTCAGCACGGATAATCGCTGCTTTATCTATGACAAACCGGAAAGACCCTCTGTTTGCCTGGGTCTTCGACCTTTGGAAGAGATGTGCGGGCAAACTTCCATAGAAGCGCTTGCTTATCTGGAATTCCTCGAACAATGTACCGCACCCTCCCTTAATCCCTCCCCCTGTCTCCCTCTCAGAGGGGGATAAAGGGGGAGGGAGGGAAAGTTCCCTCGCCCCTTGTGGGAGAGGGTCTGGGTGAGGGGTATTTTCGTGTCAATACAATAAAAATATGGGCAACTAAGAAAACGGGTGAAGTAGAGAGGAGAAGAAAAATAAATGATGCATATTTCTGAAAAGCATTTGGAAGAATTCGTTACAGCATGTCATCGGGTGGCGGCGAATAACCTGATACATGAGGCAAACGAAAAAGAAGGAATAGACAACATTTCTGTGATACTCATAGAACATGGATAAAGACGCTGGGTTTGAAATTTCAAAGAGGAGAATCTGAGGTCAACCTAGATAAATTAAATGCTCAGGAATTTCAAACTAGCCTCAAAGTCGCTGAGACAATAGGTTTTTCTTTGTGCCTTGGTGTCTTAGTGGGGTAAGAAAGTTGCCAAAGACAGCCTAATTTAATATTTAGGAATTTCAAACTATTGTTCCTCCCCCTTGATGGGGGAGGCTAGGTGGGGGTGAAAGAAAAAGCTATGAACCCTCCCTTTGTCCCTCCCATCAAGGGAGGGATTATCTTTAATTCGTGTAGTCGCCATTTATAGCCGAACGAAATATCACTTCTTCGCTTCAGGCACTACGGTCAGCGTGTGGCGGTTGCCACTCCTCAGCACCACCACCTCGACAGGTTTGCCGATTCTCGCGCTATCCAGCGCATATTTGTAGTCGTAAATATTGGTGATTTTCAGACCGCCGAATTCGATAATGATATCGCCTTCCTTAAACCCGGCCTTATCCGCTGGCCCTTCAGCCTTAACACCACCTATTTTTATACCCACAATATTCTCGCTCGAAAAGTCCGGAACGGTGCCCAGGTATGCCCGCTGTGAACCGTGCTGTTCACTAGGAACGCCCTTCCTCTCCACCTTCGCATAAGCAGGGCGTTCCTGGCTCTTGGCAAGATCGATAATCATGGATTGAACAAACCTGGCGATTTTCACCATGCCGTCATAATTGAGAGTTTCGGGATCGTCGGTAGGCCGATTATAATCCTCGTGACCACCGGTAAAAAAATTTATAACAGGAATGCCTTCCGGGTATAACGCGGTAACGTCCGTAGGCAGGTATGGATCATGTTGAAGTACAAGATTAAATCCTGCCGCTACATTGCGCCTTTCAATCAGTTTGGTCCAGTATTCGGATGAATCCGTTCCCTGAATTATCAATTTATTCTCCCTCAGCCGTCCGATCATATCAAAGTTGATATACGCGGCGATATTTTTAACGGGAACGGCAGGATGCTTTGCGAAATATGATGACCCGATGATCCCCATCTCTTCTCCTGACCAGAGAGCGAAAACAATCCCACGACGTAAGTTCTGGGGATTTTCATTTCGTGTCTTAGCCAGGGATGCCGCTAATTCCAAGACTGTTGATACGCCAGATGCATTGTCGTCAGCCCCATTATGAATTTGACCCTCCTCGCCCTTGTGTGCTAGAGAATCGATCTCTCCATGACCAATATGGTCATAATGAGCGCCCACCATAATATATTCTGGATTTTCTGTACCTTCCGAGGGTGGTAAAAGACCAAGCACATTGCGGTCTATTTTTTTCTGCCGCTCGACCGCTGTGGCAATCTTCACATGGACACCAGGCAAATCAAAGCTCCCCACAACGTCGCGGTCTTCCTTATCAAGTTTTGATTGAACGGTTGCAAGGTCTCTACCAGAACCGGCAAAGAGGGCTTCAGCGGTTTTCATGCTGATAGAAGCAACAATAATGCCTGAATCTGCTGATGCCTTGTCGAACGAAAGGGGTATCAATTCACCTGCATTGGGTGATTTTGGCCCGGTAACCACCAGTAAAGCCTTTGCCCAGCGCTCACGGGCAAGCAGCGCCTTATAGCGCAATCCGGCATAGAGATTGAGTTCCTGTCGTCTCTTCATGTCCACCTCTTCAGGAAGATAGTTGAGCACAAGGACAATCTTGTCCTTTACGTCCAGCCCCGCATATGAATCATAGCTAACTCCATTATTTCCTGGGACTATTAGTCCATATCCAGCAAAGACCACATTCCCTTCTCCTGTTCCATTTGCAGTAAATGACAGGGGAATAAAATCCTTATTCACCTCGAATTCGATAGTCTTCTTTTCATTTCCTTCTTTCTTGATTTGTAGGCGATTTTGATCTGGTACTATTTTTACCCCAGAAGTAAAAGGGAATTCCTGAAAATATCTTCCATTATCACCAATGGGTTTCAGCCCGATTCCCTCAAAATAAGCAGCAATGTAATCGGATGCCATTAGGGTGCCCCTGGAACCGGTCATCCTGCCTTCCAGTTCATCAGAGGCAATGTATTTCACTTCGGTACGGAAATCGTCAGCGGTAATTTCTGGAGAAAATTGACTTTTTGTACCTCCTGTCACTGGTTTGGAGCAGGAAGGTTTGCTGGAAATGTCCTGTTCGGAAACTTTGGGAATATCGATAGGCTGCGCGGGCTGAGACGCCTGCC
>MHZD01000046.1:6469-6541 GCA_001828645.1 Planctomycetes bacterium RIFOXYC2_FULL_41_27
GCAGCTAAAGCGGCGTCGTGGTCCCATTCGGCCAGGAATAATTGTGAATTACCATTTAACGTCCTGTTGGAA
>MHZD01000046.1:6580-7991 GCA_001828645.1 Planctomycetes bacterium RIFOXYC2_FULL_41_27
AGCCCGTCAAATTTATCGGTAAAGGTTACTCGCACAGGCACCTTTTCTCCACGGGCGTCAACGACGAACAATTCACAATTTGCAAACCCGAATTTGTTCGAGTGAAAGATTACGTATTCTCCGGAAGGGTGGAAATATGGCGCCCATGACATCGACGCAAAATCGGTCAATCTGCGCATATCCGACCCGTCTAACCGCATGGTATAGACGTCTGCCAACATACCATTAGCCTGGAAATGCCGCCAAACGACCCTCTCTCCATCCGGACTGAAGAAAGGTCCGCCGTCATACCCTGGCGAGTTGGTTAACCTCTTTTGGTCAGAGCCATCGGCATTCATGATATAGATCTCGCCAAAATATGCAGGGTCTTTTTCAAATTGCTTGCGTTCCTCGGGTGACAGCTTATCGAGTGGATAGGCATCACGCAAAGAGCAGAAGACAATTTTGGTGCCGTCGGGTGAATAAGCGCCCTCCGCATCGTAGCCGGTAGAGTTCGTTAATTGCTTTAATTTGCGCCCGTCCCGCTGTGACGAGAAGATATCGTAGTGTTCATCGTAATCCCAGGTAAAGCGGCGTTCTTTTCCCGTGGCACGAAACTCAAATTCTGCCTGCTGTTTTGCCTGTGCTTCCGGGTCAAGGTGGGTCGAAGCAAAGAGAGCCTCGTTAGCGCCTGGTCTGCAAAATGAACAGGTGGTTTTGCCCGTCCCAGGTGAAACACGATGGGTGTCACCTGTCTCAAGACTTAGCAGGTAAATCTGGAAAAAAGGGTTTTCAGGTTCCCGTTCACTCTGAAAAATCAAGGCCTTTCCGTCTTCTGAAAAATATCCTTCACCCGCGCGTTTTCCTTCATAGGTCAACTGCCGGATGTTTTTCAGAAATTGTGACTCACCGGTTTCAGCCCCATATGATTCCATTAAACCAGAGAGTAAAAATGTAACCGCAGATAGCGCAATAGATATACTGAAAAGTTTTATTTGCATCATAGTAATAATCTCCTTTGCTCAAGACTCAAACGAGTTGAAAAAAAGTTAAAAATGAAGTCAATATCATTTTACCTATTGCCTCAGCAAAAAGCAAATAACGATGTTTTCGTCTGTCAGCAATGTATTATCTATTAAAGAAGGCGAATGGGAAAGTGGAAGGGAAAAAGACATGAGAAAGACACCTTCCCGAAATAAACGAACGAACAAGTGGTTGACAGGTATATCAAAAAGGTGTAAATTACCTGAGGGTATAGATATGAAAAATAAGAATCATGTTTTAGGGGGTGAAAGATGCTGAATAAGGAAGAAATCTTTGAAAAGATTTCTCATGTACTTAAGAAAAAAGGGGCAAAAAAGATAGCAGTCTTCGGCTCTTATGCAAGAGACGAAGAAAAACCGGGAAGTGATATAGACATAATCGTGGAATT
>MHZD01000047.1:0-3791 GCA_001828645.1 Planctomycetes bacterium RIFOXYC2_FULL_41_27
AAGTCAAAACACCCGTAATTCATAAGGATTCAAAAAATGAGCGCTATACCCATGCTGTAACTATCGAAAAGAATTCTCTCCTTTATCAGATTATTGGGGCAGATTGTATTGAGGCCAATAGCACACATCACCAGGCAATTAAAAGGCTTGGTAATAGTTTGAAGGATACAGCCCATACTGAGGATGGTATTATTGAAGCGATAGAATGGCGGGATTACCCATTTCTTGTGGGCGTCCAGTGGCATCCCGAACGCATGGCAGATTCACCACACCACCTGGCCTTATTCAAGGCCCTTATCAAAGCATCCAAATAATCCTAACCCGAATAATTTGAAACATTGAAACCACAGATTCCGCAGATTGCACAGATGTTATAAAAATCTAAGAAATCCCTCGTGAGGGTTTGTAACTTGATTGTATAGGAATTTTCATTTTATTTATGCGGTTTTTAGGGCGGTATGAAGCATAAAAGTCCACCTTAGAAAAGGGGGCTAGGGGGTTGTAAACTTGTCCTCGTGAAAACGGGAAATAACCCCTGAAAAAACACAACCCCCTAAATCCCCCTTTGTTAAGGGGGACTTAAAGGGATTAACTTGACACCATTTCTTCAAAGCCAAAGTAAATGTAAAGACGCATTGCGTGCGTCTGTACCTTCTAATAAGTGAACCTGCAACGGGTACCAAAAAAATTCTTCCTAAAATCTATATTTCACAGATTATGTGTGTTTTTATCTGTGCAATCGTTCGACTGAGCGCTCACGACGAAGTCTGAGAAATCTGTGGTTCAAAAACAGTTCTAGGCGCATTCCTTGCAGGTACCGTGGAAGGATATCTGAAAGCCAGAGACGGTGTAATCTTTTTTTAGGGAGTCGGGTAATTTGATATGTGGTGAAAAATCTTCGAATATGTCGTGTATCTTTTTGCAGTTAGAACAGATGACGTGATGGTGGGTATTGATGTTGGGGTCGTAGTGTTTACGGTCTTCGTCAATAATGAGTTCCTTCACCTCTCCCAGATCCCGTAAAGTTTCCAGGGTTTTGTAGATCGTGGTAAACGACACCATAGGATAAACCCTTTTCACCTTTTTAAAGACCTCTTCAGCGGATGGATGGGAGGTATTATTCTCTAAGACCTTGAAGATCATTGACCTCTGTGGAGTAATCTTCATGCCGTGATTTCTGAGTATTTCAGTTAGTTTTTCTACCGTTTCCATATTTATTCCAAATAATAAACAAAAATGATTATTACTTAGATTACAATATTAGTTAAAAAATCCAGAGATGTCAATAAAAATTATTTTCTCGAAACAAATGATTCGACAAAGAGGATGCAGAGGGTGAGAAAGAGGAGGGTTCCCCAGAGGGTCTTTTTGGCCTCGCCCATGAGCGCTTCACTGCCTTCGCTCACAGGGGATGTTGTTATGGTAAGATTCGTACCACCCATGAGGGCGGTAAGTTCTTTTTGACGTATCTTGTCCAGGTTGGATTCGGTGGTGTCGACATTAACAGGAAATTTTTGGGGGAATTGCGGATGAGGCTTCCCATCCACAGTAACACTATAAATCCCCGGAAGATTTGTATCGTTGTATAAAAAGGCCTTTTCGTTATTAATAAATTGAGGTTGTAAGACAGCTCTTGTGCCTTCTGGATTAGTTATTTCCAGGCTGTTAATATCTTCGGGGCAGGGAGATTGCCAATCGTGTTTGACCAGCGTTTCATTTTGTATTTCTTCTGCAATATTTCCCGTTAAAAACCTGCACAGTTGCTGTATGAGCGGCAGGAAAAAGGGTTTTACGGGCATATCCGTCCAGTCCCTATCTATCGACGATGTAAAGAGCACACACCTTCCCCGATCAACCTGTCTTTCGATAAGGGCAGGGGTATCATCCGAAAATGACAATATGGTTTTGCAATTCCCCAGCGGTGCAGGGTCGACATAAAATACACGATAAAATTTCACGGAAGACAACGTACTCATATTCGTTTCAGAAAGAATGCGTAAAGCAGGGTGTATGGGTTCTGTGGGCTTCAAATGAAGGGGTTGTTCTTCCGACAGCGGACTATCACTGGAAAAAGTCCTTGCCGTATGGAGTCGATGGGGCAGTAGTGTGCCAAATGAGTTATTGTAGTAATTTGAATCTACTTTATTCCCAAGTGAAAAAATAACTGATCCGCCTTCTTTGACGAACTTATCAAGTTCATGGATCTTTTCAAGCGGCAGGGTTTCGACATTACAAAAAAAGACAATATCGAAATTCGCAAAAACAAAATTTTTAACCTCATGGATAGAGCATATCGTTGGTTTGATAGATGATGCGTGTTCCCGTCCGGGATTTAACGCCTTCTCCAAATAAAACGTTTCACTTTCGTAGATATTTGTCTTGGGGTCGCCGTCAATCAATAGGGTATCCAATTTGTTCGATGTGTTAATAGCAAAGTACCGTTTGTTATCAACACTCAAGTTGTCTTCAGAAATTTCAACCCAGCCGGTGTGCCCTTTTCCTTTTTCCAAGCTAAAATAAAATTCCTTCGTTTCCGAAGCATTAGCCTCGATGTTGAAAAATCCTTGAGCCACTTTTTTTTGATCTAAAAAAACTTGTGCCAGGAGGTTTTTGACCCGTGTGGGTGTAAAATTAGATACGACCACCTTGATGGTGCTTTCTGCACTTCTTTCTGACACATTAATCTGTGGTTCAATATGGGGAACGGCTATATTCTTGAGTTCCTTACCTTTTGACAGGTCTATAATATGGATATTGGACACATGACTGCGGAGTTTTTCATTTCCACTCTTGAACCAGTCGATATCCCATCCGTTTCGTGTAAGGTCTGTCAGCAGGAATATCCGTTTAACGGATGACTTAGCAGAAGTTAATATCTCAACTGCTGCATCCAATGCTGGCACAATATGTGTGGTAGCAAAACCGGGTTGTAATTGTTCAATGAAGTTTAAAAGATTTTTTTTGTCATAATCGAGTTCGGGTAGGACTTGTGATCCCAAATTTGAGGAGGTAATTACAGCAGCATCGTCGTTTTTCGTTAAGTTATTGATAATCTCCTTTGCTGCGTTCTTAGCAGATATAAAAAACGATTCGTGATTGTCTGCATACTGCATACTATACGAATCATCTACTATAATGGCGTTGCTGGTAGGGACGTCTTTTCCCGGCGTCCCGCCGATAAAGTTTTTTATAAATGGTCTGGCAAGGGCTATAGCAAGGAAGGCAATCAGGGATGCCCTGAGAATTAGTAGGATCAGTTGGCGAAGTTTGAATTTTACCGAAATGCGCTTATTGGTCTGTAATATAAAATCAATCGCTGCAAATTTATGTGAAATGGCCTTCTTCTTGTTGATGAGATGGATGATGATGGGGATGGCTGCACCCAGAATGCCGAATAGCAACAGGGGATTGAGAAATGAGATCATGTCATGATTTTACTACTTATTTATGTCGGTTTAAATGAAAAAGATTGGGTATCAGGATTTGTGGGGCGGGCGTGAGGCACTTTCTCTTCTTGCCAGAAACTTGATCAATGCCTGATCCAGTGGTGTCGAGGAATCAATGAGGCAGTAATCTATTTGATTTTCAAAGCATGCCTGTTTGAATTGTCCAAGAAAGCGATTAATCTCGGAAAGATATCGGTCTTTTATGGACTTCGGGTCTGCCAGGATACGCCTTTCGTCTTCCATAGACTCAAAATACGTTATTGCTTCGAAAGGAAATGTCAATTCGTACGGGTCGAGTATATGAAACAAAATAACCTCGTTTTTCTTAAACTGAAAATACTTTAC
>MHZD01000047.1:3816-6209 GCA_001828645.1 Planctomycetes bacterium RIFOXYC2_FULL_41_27
TACTTGCTTGATTACTTTGTTTATGTCATCAAAAAAATCAGATATGATGATAATTAAGGATCGTCGACTTATCTTTTCGATGAATTCGTTGAGGACAACGCCAATATTTGATTTACCAGCCGGTTTTAATCCTGTGAATGCATTGAGCAGGACATGTAAGTGTATGATGCGTGACCTTGGCGGTATGTACTGGAACACCTTATCACCGAAGCTGATCAATCCTACCATGTCGGATTGTTTTAACAATAAATAGGACAAGGAGGCAGCGAGGGTAGCGGCATATTCAAATTTACTGATACCTGTAGATTTATATTCCATCGACCCGCTGGTATCAAGGAATATATAACACTTGAGATTTGTTTCCTCCTCGAATTCCTTAATGTAATATTTATCTGTCCTTGCATGCACTTTCCAATCAATGTGTTTTATCTCGTTTCCAGGAGAGTATTCTTTATGTTCCAGGAACTCGATGCTCGAACCTTTGTAAGGGCTTTTATGAATACCTGACAAGACCCCGTCTACCACGAGCCTTGCACGGAGTTCCATGCTGGCAATCTTGGACAATATTACCGGATCGAAAGGGTTTTCTGCCATAGAACTAACCGTAAAGAAATAATTTTAGATTTACAATTTGTGCCATTTACAATTTTAATGGGTAAAAAGCAAATTATAAATCTGAAATCGCAAATTTATCACGTGTGTTCTTTTATAGTGTCGAGTAACTGGTCGATGATGTGTACGGAGGTTTTTCCTTCGGCTTCGGCATGGAAGTTAGTAATAATGCGGTGTTGCAAGACAGGTTTGGCAATTGCCCTGACGTCATTACAGGTAACTGCATACCTGCCGTCCAGTAAGGAGCGTGCCTTGCCTCCAAGGATGAGATATTGTGAAGCACGAGGTCCAGCCCCCCAGCTAACCCATTTTTTAATAAAATCAGGTGAACTGGAATCAGACGGCCTTGATGCCCGTATCAATCTTATGGCATATTCAAGCACATAATCGGCAACCGGCACCCTTGTAACGAGGTCTTGAAGACTCGTTATTTCTTCAGGACTGAAAGCTTTATCTATTGTTGGTTTGTATGTGGAGGTGGTTGTTCTTACAATTTCGATTTCTTCTGCTTTTGAGGGGTACTGAACGTTAATCTGAAACATAAATCGGTCAAGTTGCGCCTCGGGCAAAGGATACGTGCCTTCCTGTTCAATGGGGTTCTGTGTGGCAAAGACGATGAAAGGAAGATCGAGAGAATAGGTGGTGCCGCTGGCAGTAACTTTATATTCCTGCATTGCCTGCAACAGCGCTGCTTGTGTCTTTGGGGGTGTGCGGTTAATCTCGTCGGCCAGCAGGATATTTGAAAAGATAGGTCCTTTGATAAATTTAAAAAATCTTTTCCCGGAGGCGTGATCTTGCTCCAATATATCAGTACCGGTAATATCGGCAGGCATCAGATCGGGTGTAAATTGAATGCGATTAAACTTTAAGTTTAAGACGTCTGCAAGGGTACTCACGAGGAGTGTTTTTGCAAGTCCAGGCACTCCCACAAACAAACAATGCCCTTTGCAAAAGAGGGCTATAAGGAGATCGTCAATAACCTCCTCCTGTCCAACAATAATCTTTGCGATTTCTTTTTTTATCTTGGCACGTCCCTGGACTATCTTGTCGATAGCCTGAAGGTCGTTCTTTTCAATTTCTGAAGCAGTCATATGAATGGGTTTAACCGCAAAGACACAAAAAGCACAAAGTAAAAGAGAAGGGAATTAATGATTTACGAATTACGACTTTAGATTAATTTCACATCGCCAAATCATAATCCGTAAATCCCAAATCAGCTAATGGGTTGTAAAATTAGAACGTTACGAAACGCTTCTTTTGACCCTCCTATCGTACCTTCTTATTTTCCTTCTTCGTGTCCTTTGTGTCTTGGTGGTTCTAAAAATTTATAAATAAAAAGAGCGTCGATGTCGAAGCTGCTCAGATAAGCCCAAAACTGAGCATGTCACTACCAAGGCTTTTCCCCGACACCAACGCTTTATTACTTTTACCAAAAAATAGGCCGTTTGTGAACGAAAATTTAAAAATTATGGCGCTTTGTTGTTTGCAATAGATACACGGGTTTCACTATCCGAAGCCTTAAACCAAAGGCTTCTTGTCCTTCAAGCCATCCATCTCTACTACCATCTAATTTGCTATACTTGGGATTATTACTTAACTCGTAACACCCCCACCCTGAGTATGTACCATACCGGTTTGTAGTATTTTCCTTTTCAACAGCATAGACATAGCCCTTGCGCTTCGTTCAGGAGAGGGATAGACAGGAAACATACGATCTTCAAATAATTGCTTGATTTTCATGGTGAACGATCCGCCCACTGTACAGATAACCGCCGGCTTCC
>MHZD01000048.1:0-860 GCA_001828645.1 Planctomycetes bacterium RIFOXYC2_FULL_41_27
AAAAGCGCAACAATGCAAAAAGATCGAATTACCCGCCAGAAGAGGTTCAATCCTGGATCGAAATGGAATTAAACTTGCCGAATCTTTACAGGTAGGATCTGTTTATGTAGATCCTGCGGAAATTGAAGACATCTCCACTGTTGTATATCAGTTAAGCCGACTCTTAAAACTTAATTCATCAAAATTACTAAAACAACTTAATCGAGACAAGCGATTTGTTTGGATTAAACGGAAGGTTAGTGACGAAGAACTTAACGCAGTCGCGAAATTGTCTCTAAAAGGTGTCTACATCAAATACGAGTATCACCGATTCTATCCTAATCAACAGTTAGCCAGTCATATCCTTGGGTTTACCGATGTTGACGAGAAGGGACTGGAAGGCGCCGAGCTGGCATTTGACAGCGTATTATCCGGCGTGTCGGGCTACAAATTGATTAACAGGGATGCGCTTCAACGTCAAATTATCACACCTGATGCAGAGGAACAAATGCCGAAGCATGGAGATAATGTGCTGCTGACGATTGACGCTAATATCCAGCGTTTTACTGAAGAAGAATTGGAAATTGCCTATAAAAAATGGACCCCAACCTCAGCAACCGCCATTGTAATGGACCCGATGACGGGTGAAGTGCTGGCTATGTGCAATTATCCCACGTATGACCCTAATCATTTTAAGAAGTATCTTCCTGGCAGTAGAAGGAATCTGGCTATCACTGATTGTTATGAGCCCGGATCGATAATGAAGCCCATTGTAATTTCAGGTATATTCGACGAGGGTCTGGTGAAACCAGACGATGTTCTCTTTTGTAATAATGGAGCTTGTGAAATAGAAGGCAGGATTCTGCATGATACTCATGGAG
>MHZD01000048.1:905-1035 GCA_001828645.1 Planctomycetes bacterium RIFOXYC2_FULL_41_27
ATATAGGAATGGCAAAGTTAGGTATGCTTATGGGAAATGAAAAAATGTATCGGCATCTTGAGCAATTCAATTTTGGGGAAAAAACGGGGATTGAGTTGCCGGGAGAAATTGGAGGTATCTTTCGTCCTTT
>MHZD01000049.1 GCA_001828645.1 Planctomycetes bacterium RIFOXYC2_FULL_41_27
ATAACCGCCGGCTTCCCTGATAATTTCATCGTTTCATCGACAAGATCAACTACTTTCTCTGTCATACCCTGGGGGGCCATAAGCGGAATGATAATAGCGGCATCATATTCATCGCTTTCGATCATGCATGTACTTAAGGCTATTCGGTAGTCTTCATCGCATGCACTTCCCGTTAAATCAATGGGATTATTAACTACGTAGAACCTTGAGAATTTGCTTTTTAACTTCTCCTTCAATTGAGGTGATGGATGGGGTATCTGTAAACCATTTTCTGTGCAATAGTCGGTTACCATAACGCCAAAACCTCCGCCATTTGTAACAATAAGGATTCGATTCCCTATTGGCGGATTTTGCATGGAAAGGGCCTTTACACCATCGATAAATTCCTCCAGACCATTGGCCTCGATTATGCCTGATTTTAAAAATGCTGCCTTGTAGATTTCATATTTTCCTGCGATGGCACCTGTATGAGATTTGGCGGCTGCAATGCCAGCCGCGCCTTTTCCAACCTTTAGCGCTATAATAGGTTTTTTCTTTGAACAGGCATTTGCCGCCTCGATAAACCTTCGTCCGTGATCAACCGATTCCATGTATATAGCAATAACCTTTGTATGAACATCATCCATTAAAAACGGCAAAAGGGTAGATTCTCCTATATCAATTCTATTCCCATAATTTACCATCTTTGCTATGCCTAACCCTTCCTGCGATGCCAGGTCTAACAACGCAATAGCAAAGGCGCCGCTTTGAGACAGTATCGATAATGCCCCTTTTTTAGGCTTGCTTATCCTTTCCCATGGCAAAAAAGACGTTGTGAAATTTGTATAATTATCCAAAACACCCAGGCAGTTAGGCCCAAGAATTCGGATATTATTTTCTATTGCAACCTGTTTGATTTTTTCTTCCATTTCAATACCTTCCGTACCCATTTCTTTGAAACCGGCGCTGATTATTATGGAATGTCGAATTCTTTTTTGTGCTTGTTGTTTCATCACATCCAACACCAATAGGGCGGGTATGGCAATCACGGTCAATGCTATTTCATCTGGAATATCAAGTATCGAGGGGAAACACTTCAAACCAAAAACGTTCCTGTATTTTGGATTTACAGGATACATTTTTCCTTTGAATCCCATGTCGAGGAGGTTTTTTAGGATGATGCCAGGCAGGCTGTTTGTTTTTTCGGTAGCGCCAACAATGGCAACAGAGGAGGGATTAAAAAAAGTTTCCATGTATGTTTTACATGCTCCATGTCAGTAAGCATGAACTGATTCCGTTGAAGATTACTTTATTTATTACTCTATTAGTCACCCTTATAAGTTCTTTTTAAGTTTGTTTGAAATTTCTACGAGTAAATCTTTTGCCACTTGATCGTTGGGATCCAGCGTAAGGGTTTGATTTAACATCTTCTCTGCAAGCTCATATTGATTCGTATTATAATATGCGTTACCAAGCATCTTGTATGCTGCAATGGATTTTCCATCTATTCTAATGGCCTGTTTACACTCAGAAGCAACTTTCCCCCAATCGGCGCTCCTTGAATATATATCAGCCAGAAGCAAATGAATATTTATATAATTGTGATTCGGATACGCCTCGTTAAATGCCTGAAGTATATTTCTTGCACTGGTGGAATCCCCCAAGTCAATGTATGTGCTGGCCAGATTATGAGTATAGATGGGATTATCGGGCTTTAGAATTACAGCCTTCTGAAATGATTCTCTAGCATCTTTTGGTTGTTTTTTCCTTTTATAAACGGCACCAAGATTGTTGTGATAATCTGCTACAGAAGGATCGAGGTCAATTAGTTTTTTATAGTAAGGTATCAATTCATCATATCTTCCTAAAGATAGATATAATTTCGTTAAATTATCCAGATAAATGGGTTCTTTTGGGTTTATTTCTATCGCCTTTTTGAATGTATTAATGGCTTCTTCATACATACCTTTTTTACTGAGTACTGCTCCAAGGTTATTGTAATACCCAGGCTCTGAAGGATTAAGCCCAATGGTCTTTCTTGAAAAATACAGCGCCTTTTCTAAATCGCCTTTTTGTAAGTAGGCATTGGCTAAACGATCCACATGGTTTAATTCTTCAGGTCTGATTAAATATGCCCGGTACAGTTCTTCAACCGCCTGATCCAGATTCCCCTTGTTAAGATATAAAGAAGCGAGATTACTATGAAAAGGGGCCTGGAATGGGTCTGCTTCAATGGCTTTTTTATAATAATTAATAGCGCTATCTGCCGTGTTTCGATTGAAATGTTCTGCCAAAAATTGCTGAATCATACCCAGATGAAAAAACCCCAGGTAGTGCTGTGGAATTAATTTTAAAGAATTATTGGCCTC
>MHZD01000050.1 GCA_001828645.1 Planctomycetes bacterium RIFOXYC2_FULL_41_27
TGGAAGACTTACTGAAAGGCTTGGGGAAGGGAATCGGAGATGTTACCGTAAATATATTCCTGAGAGAACTCCGTCCTGTATGGGAAATGGCAAACCCGGTCCCGTCCGAATTGGTAATCCTTGCGGCCAGAAATCTAGGTTTCATTAGTCAAACTGAAGAACCTTTAAGCGCGCTCAAAAAAGTCTGGTTAGCGCATACAATCAAAGGCAAAGACTTCTCTGACTTCGAGGCAGCGCTTTTAAGACTCGGAAAGGATTTTTGTAAAAGACGAAAGTGCTCTTTCTGCCCAATGAGTGAGAAATGCAGATGCAAAAAAGCCAAATAGTATTGTACCTGATAATTGCAGTCAGACACAGATAAACGCTGATTTACACTGATTTTTCGTAATAGTTCACCGCAGAGACGCAAAGGACGCAAAGAAAACACTTTTAAAAAATGAGAAAAAAACATCCTAGCGCGCATAGCCGCAACCAAAGAACCCCTCTCTTTCCCCCCTTCGCAAGGGAAAGAAGAAGGGTTATTGATTACCCCCCTTTGATTCCCCCTTCGCAAGGGGGGACACAGGGGGGTGTTAAAAAAACTTACAAAAAAAGAAGTTTTTACAGAGTAATACTATAAGAGATTACCTTCTCCAGCAAAACCACAAAGGTTTTCAGAAATTCTCATTCCCTACTTTCCCAAAATAATACCTTTGCGAGCTTTGCGTCTTTGCGGTGAGTTGAGCTGTTACGATTGACGAATTACAATTTCAGATTTATTAAGACTGAATACCTATCACGAAAACTTCACATATCCTTTTTGTTCAAGATAATTGAGTATCGCCCTCGTGGATTCCTCAATTGACATCTTTGATGTATCAATCGTCAATTCCGGATTTACAGGCTCTTCATACGGCGCTGATATGCCGGTAAATTCCTTCACTTCGCCTGCGCGTGCCTTTTTATAAAGACCTTTTGTATCACGTTGTTCACAAACATCTAAGGGGCATTTCACATATATCTCTATAAATTCCCCTTCTTTTTGCAGTTTCCTGGCATTATCCCTGTCCTGTCTGTAGGGCGATATGAACGCCGTTATTGTTATTATATTTGCATCGGTAAACAACTTTGAAACCTCACCGATGCGGCGAATATTTTCAGACCGGTCATCGGGAGAGAAACCAAGATTTTTATTCAGGCCGTGACGTATGTTGTCACCATCGAGTATGTATGCCTGATGCCTGTTCTCAAGGAGTGCGTGCTCAATCTCTACGGCAATGGTTGACTTTCCTGAACCCGACAGGCCGGTTAGCCATATAGTTACTCCCTTTTGTTTCATCAGTTTTGTTCTGTCCTCTTTTGTAATCTTGCCGTGATGCCATTTTATATTGGTAGCTTTTTGTACTGTCATGTCATCTCCTTATTTCTGTATCAAAAATATTTTAGAAAATCCGACTGGATGAAAAATGGTTTTTTAAAATTACAAATATTATAAGAACAATGCCTAAAATGCAACCTTTTTCAGAAACAGATGTTTTCCAGCAATAAGTAGCCTTTATGAAAATCCATTTCTTACGATATGAGATGACTGAGATTATGGGTTTTTCCTTGAAATAGATTAGGTATATAAAATATAATCATTACAATTGATTTATTAGATTAATAAGTATTTCAGTCAACGGTGGAGGTTAGTTTGTGAAGTGTAAGAGTTCGAGTTTCAAGGTATTCGCTACGGTTGTAAAGAAAGGGAGTTGTAATTATTATAAAGAAGGAGATACCTTCCCTTTGACAGGATTTACACCAAAGGGATTGTGCGATAGCGCCTATGCCGTTCTTTCCCGAGATGCCCTGGCTTTACGATATGGCGCCAAACTACCCTGGCAAACAAGCGAGCATACCTTGCTAACCCATTGTCCCGACCCTACCGGCGCCGTCTGGGAATTGAAACGGGTACCCCGTGAGACAACAGATACTGAACCGATGCACTAACAGAACAAATTCAAAACTCTACTTTCCGAATCCGAAACAAATGTATATCTCACGCAGGGGCTGAAAATTTTCAGCCCCTACCACTAATTTCAAAACAATGAATAAATAACAATGGATGATAACAAAGAACAAGAAGAAGCAAAGATTCGTAAGATGATTAATGATTACACAGCCCACAGCCCCTATAAGTTAAATCCGGATACGAAAATCGTCGATAGAGTAGTGAAGGGGCTAGTAATGCGTAAGACAAAATTCGGGTACGCATATTGCCCATGCCGATTAGTTATGGGAGACGCAGAAAAAGACAAAAAGATCATTTGCCCGTGTGTCTATCATATTGAAGAGATTGAGCGTGACGGGGAGTGTCACTGCCAGCTTTTTGTGGGCGACAAAAAAGGCGAACCGCAGAAGTAGTAGGGGCAGGTTTCAAACCTGCCCCTACATTACTATGGTTTGAATTCTGTACATGTACATTAAATTACATAAGGAGAATTACTCATGTCTGAAGATGTCGTTGTACTAACTGATGCAAATTTTGATTCAGAAGTGACAAAATCCAATATCCCTGTGTTGGTTGATTTCTGGGCGGCGTGGTGCGGTCCGTGCAGACAACTGGCGCCCGTGATAGACGAATTAGCAAAGGAATACAAGGGAAAGGTCAAGATTGGAAAACTTGACACAGAAGAAAATAATAACACCCCTGCCAAGTTTGGCATCACAGCAATTCCCACGATTATCGTATTTAATAACGGACAGGCCGTGAATAAGATGGTGGGAGTAAAATCGAAGAAAGACTTAAAGTCTGCGCTGGATGCGCAATTAAAATAGTCTTATCTATTCACCGCAAAGACGCAAAGATTGCAAAGTTTTAAATCAGTTGTAAGTTGACAGTTAATAGTTCAACTTAAATCTTACAACTCACAACTTTCAACTCCCTTTGTGTCTGTGGTTAAATATACCCAGGAGTTCCTGTAGCTTGGCCGACATATCATCACTTTTCATTAAGGTTTCACCCACTAAGATTGCGTCGATTCCTTTTTCGATTAATTTTATTACATCCGCTCGCGATTTGATGCCGCTCTCGCTTACCACAATCTTTTCGGCTGGAATTATGGGTCTTAGCCGAACTGTTGTTTCCAGGTCAGTTTTGAACGTTGCAAGGTCCCGGTTGTTTATGCCGATAATATGGGCGTTTGTCTGTAAGACCTTCTTCAATTCTGTTTCCGAATGGACTTCAACCAGACAATCCATATCCAATTCCCTTGCCAGTTCCAGATAACGTTGTATTTCATCTTTGGAAAGGAGTGCAGCAATGAGGAGTATGGCATCTGCACCGGCAGACCGTGCCTCGAAGATTTGATAAGCATCGATAATAAAATCCTTTCGCAGGATGGGTAAATTTACAGACTTTTTCACATCGGTTAAATAAGAGAGACTGCCCTGAAAGAATTTTTCGTCCGTAAGTACTGAAATGGCTGCGGCGCCACCAGTTTCATAAATTCGGGCAATCTCGACAGGATTAAAATTTTCTCTGATAATACCCAGGGACGGAGATGCCTTTTTTATTTCCGCTATTATCCGAATATTAATATCGGATTTTAGCGCTGCGCCAAATGACCTTGTACTGTGTCTTTTCTTACATTGTTCTTTCAGTGTTTCAAGGGAAACTCGCCTTTTGTCTTCGGCAACCTCACTTAATTTATGTTTGTAAATCTCATCCAGGATTGTCATGAGTGTCTTTTCCTTAATAAAAACCGCATAAAGCGGTTATCTCTGTCGGGAAAGGTATTTGTTGCAATGAGCGCATGCATGGAAGAAATAGCCTGGATGAGACGGAAAGAAACCCATGCGCATAATACAAATCTTAAAGTCAGATATGAAGTGTGATGGATAAAAAGCTTGAAAAGGAAATTACACGAGAGAATCGTAAACAGCGCTATCGCAGCATAGAGACAGTATTTATAACGGTAGCGGATGCCATATCCAAGCCCCATCATGAACAACCCTATCATAATATATCCGAATCCGTAGCCGCGGTGGGCAAGGCCTTGACTGATAGTAAGCGCAAGGATGCTCAAAATGATACCCAGGATGCCCAGAAATATCACCAGGTTTGCCCCTTTGCCAACACGTTGAACATGATTCTTTGGAGATTTCTCGTTCATTTCACAAATTTTATCAATAAAATAAGGTTATATAAATAAACCCTTAGAAGATTGATGTTCGCTAATACTAGCGGAATGTCTCATTAAAATCTTTACCAATATCTAAACCTATCGGTAACAGTTCACCCCCTCCCCTAACCCCTCCCGCCAGGGGCGGGGAATACTCATTGTTCCCTTGTATTCCTCCCCATTGATGGGGGATGTTTAGGCGGGGGTGAACTGTTACACTTATCGAATAGCATCAATAATAATTAAGACGCCAAAAACAACGAATATGCTCGTTGAAACATATTTTATTAATTTCTCAGGAAGTTTTTTTCCGGCAATAATACCAACAACTATTGCAATCCCATCAGCCGCAACCATACCAAACGTAGATCCCAACCAAACTCCCAGAAATGAGTGATATTGAGCGGCAAGTGAGATTGTCGCTAATTGAGTTTTATCGCCAAGTTCCGCCAGAAAAAAAGCAATAGCAACTGTCGCTATAGGGCCTAACTTATTACCCTTTTTTTCTTTCCCACCACAGGTATCACCTCTTAAAGTCCAGATGCCAAAGCCAATAAAGGAAAGCCCGATCAAAATCTTCAAATAGAATAAGGGGATAAACGCACTTACTTTCTCACCGATTATTACAGAAAATAAATGGACGACAATCGTTCCAATAAAAATACCCAACAAAACCTTTGCTGGCTTATACTTTGTTGCAAACGAAAGAGCCACTAATTGGGTTTTATCACCCATCTCTGCGATAGCAATGAGAAAGAAAGATGATACGGAACTCAGCATTTACCTATCCTTGTAAACATATTTTGTAATTCGTTCATAAAATAAAAACGTATATTTCTAGCAGAAGATGGCAGAGTAGTCAATGTAAAACATAGTTGATTATAGCATCTGCCTTATGACAACGCTTCTTATTTACGCAACAGAGACGGTTGCGCTACCAGTTTGAAATTACCAAAACATTCCGGTTCAATCGAGGACGATTAAACCAGCGAAGACACCCGGTATTTTCTTCGTGTCTTAGTGACTTTGTGGCTATTTTAAAATTCCTAAACGTTTAATTAATATCCCCGAAACATTAAAGAAAAAGCCCCCTGCACTTTTCCAAATGCAGGAGGCTTTTTAACAACAATCCGTCTAGAAAAAGGCTTCTTAGTGGTGTTCCTCTTCCACGATAAATTCTACAGCATCATTGTAAGAATCTTTTCTATAGCCGAATAAAGACACCATAGTGCCTGCAGCAAGTCCGGTTATCCACGCAACAATAAAGGTGACAAATACACCTTTGATTTGTGATCCTGGCACAACATTCTCGGCAATGAAGATAGCTGCCAAACCGCCCAACATACCGGGCATACCATGGAGATTGTGGACACCACAGGTATCAATACCTTTTAAGGCCTTCTGAACACGGGGTTGAATGATAGCAAAACCGATCACACTCAAAATACCAGCAATGACACCCAGAAAGAGAGAAGCCATCGGCGTTGTATGGGCGCAGGAAGAACCAATTACCACGCCACCTGCAAGGGTTGCATTAGCCATATCTTCAATGGCGATCTTTTTCCTAATCATCGTGCTTGCAATGTAGGTAGCCAACGTTGCTCCACACAGTGAAAGAATTGTGTTTACAGCAGCCGTAGGCATCCTTGATATCTCAGCCGGTGCCGCACAGAATGATGGCCAGAATATCCACAGGACCATACTTCCCAGCATCGAGAATTGATTGCTTATCTTATCGGATTCGATTTTTTTATTAAAATCTTCACTGGTGGTCATTCGCACAATCACACCCAGTCCGAAATACGCTCCAAACTGGTGAATAACGATAGAACCACCTGTATCAATGAGTTGCCCCTTGGGGATAATCCCCATACCGTTGTCTAACATAATCCATTCGTTCATCATATAGGATGGAACGAATATCAATGCCATGATAATATATTGGGACATCTTCAGCCTGCCCAGGAATGCACCTGTGGCAATCAATATACTCGCCGCACAAAATTCGGCAAGGATCAACCGATCCATCTTTAGCTCGGCAGGTTCCCCAAAAATACCCATTTTCTTGAGAAACATGTAATAAGGAATAACGATACTTACCGCAATATAGGTGGCGGTAACGGCGCCATAACCATATCTTCTGACGAAGACCATTAAAAATCCGAAACCGACCATCAGCATAGCCATAACATGTATTGCCTTGCCGTATTTCGCTAATTCAAGAAAATCCTCAAGAGCCGTAGCGACTGCACCTGTAGCTTCGGCTTTGTGAGAAGCAGATTCGGCACTGGCTTTTGCATGCGATTCCGCCGTGTTACCGGCAAGGAGAATATTATGGCTTCCAGGATTTACATCCGATGCGTTCTCTATCGACGACCATGAATTCCAATCGTGCTGAACATCATTCATTGCGACCAATGGTTGATCCACCGATCGATTTTCTAATTCATTCCCAATCGCTTCGGCCCCACTGGTGGTATTTATCACCCCCAGCAAAGGGAAGCACAAAATACCCATGCATATAACGGCGTACAACTTCAAAAACCTTTTTATCACCATCTTGATTTGCCCTCCTTTTCTAATAATGTTTATGAGATTAGTGCATCACGCACAAATTTAAAATATTTGCTCAAATTAAAATAAATTATTGCTACAAGTGTAGTTTCTAATAATTTAATAACTGTATGATTTTAGCCACTAGGGGTGTGATTCTTTTCACTTTTAATCAATCGGCTTAAATTACAAACTATTTTTTTACACCCTTTTGTATTTATCTCTAATAAACATTTTTAACACTATTGCATATCGTTTCATGTTGATATTTCAGGGGATATATATATTCCATTTGATTAGAAATATCAAGTGAAAAGTAGTGTAATTAAGAATAATAATTCTAATTTTATTCTCATGCAAACTAATGAACGATAATTCTGCTAGTATATAGCTAAATATGTGCCAAAATTTATTTGGTAAGAATGCTGCTTGCAATTAGTTAAAATGGATATGGTTAAGGTAAGAAATGTGGGATATTTGTAAAGATATGCGTTTTATTCACCCATTAACTGCGTCTTTTTGAATTCATAATCTTCATCAGAGATAAGACCCTGCTCTCTTAGTTCATTAAGCTCTGATAACTTATCATCTTCGACCTCTTTTTCGTTAGGAGCGGGAATAAGGTCTTGTGGTTGTGGACTAGAAAGCTCATTAAGCTTATGTTTGTAATCTTCCTCAGTAATAAGTCCTTCATTATAAAGTTCTTTAAGCTCTTTAACCTTTTCATCGTCGCCTTCATCTTCAACGGTGTTTTCGAAAGGCATTGAAGCAGGCTTTTCTTCCGTTATGCCCGTGAGTTTACTTTTCTTGCTTTCGTAATCCTCTTCGGTGATTAAGCCTTCTTCTCTCATTTCTTCCAACAACTTCAACTTGTCGTCATCACTCTGCCGTACTTTTTCCTCTATTTCAACCTCGCGCACTTCAGGCTCAGTCTCACCAGACAAACTTGGTGTATCCAATAGAGTTTCCCTATCTTCATGGGAAACATGTTCATTTGCTGGAATATGCTCTTCCTGTTCTTCTATGGGCCATTCTTCTATCTGTGTCTTCTTTTTTGCTGGAGCTTTGGGTTCGGGTAACGCACCGATGTCCATGCCCTTAATAAGGGCATCCTTCTTTTCCTCGTACTCTGCAGCAGAAATCGTCCCTTCTTCTTTGAGTTCCAGTAATTTCGTAAGCTTTTCGTGCAAATCATAAATGTTTATTGCAGGTTCTTCAGCAGGCGCTGATGTTTTTTTTGATTTCTTTTTTCCTTCTGAGGGAGACGATTTCCTGGCAGTAACCGAAGTCTTTTCATGCTCGTCCTCCGTATTCAATTCATCCGGAACAGGTGCTTTTACCTTCTTTCCAGCGACATTCTCTGATTTAACCACTGACTTTTTTTCTTCCTTAGCTCGGTATTCTTTAGTAACAAAGGCATCCTTCTCTTCTGTAATTTTTTCGGGTTTTTTCATAGCAAGTCTTTTTTCTTCCCTTTTAACCCGATCTGCCTTTTTTTTCTCCTTGATTCTTTTTTCATCCCTTCCGTCAAAGGGGGGAGAGAAAATGGAAACAGCTACAAAGGGCTCGCCGCCCGTATTGAGGAATTCGTGCACGGTCTTCGTAGGAATTTGCAAAATAGAACCTGGTTTTACCATATATCGCGTGCCATCAAGGGTGGCAATACCACTCCCCTTTTTTACATAAACAACCTCATCATGCCGCTTGTGGTAATGGGAACTCAGTTCCCCGTTTTCACGGACTTGAACAAGGTGCATGCTTGAATTTTTGTTCTCGCCCACGTCGGTAATTTTCACTTCTACATCTTCTCCAAGCGGATTTTTTTCGGCAACCTCCTCAATATTTTTCACCGTAGATGAATATACCTCCGGAAATTTCGTAGGGTGTTTTAATGATTCTACAAAGTTGGTTGGATAATACCGTACCGTTGTGCAACCAATAAAAGCCAGCGACAGGAGGGTAAATACAAAACGCAGAATAATTTTAATAGTGTTCATTAATATGATAGCGTATCGCTAATTTTCAGAGTTTTCCTAAAAGATGTATTCGATGACATGCCACCTTATTTACGGCCGATTTTAATGCATCTTTTGTATTAAAACAAAAGATATATGGTATTGCAAGTGCGTATTTAAAATGCTTGAGGTATTATCTATAAGGCACCTTATGTTTTGTCAATAAGTTCATTGACATTTTGTCAGCTTATTTCTATCATGAAAATATGAGAGTAAACAAAGAGAGAAGACGGTTTCTTAAAAAAACCTTACAAATAGGTGGTGGTATTTGTGCATCCGCAATCATTGGAAGGTCAGTGATGGACTATACCTCATGTATTTCATGGGGTGGCGAAGCGCTTACAACATACCCATCCGATGTGGTTATCGCACGCAATGACAACATTCTCGCAGAAACTGGAAACTTAAGAGAAAATATAGTTTCAGGTTTACTACACAAGGCTGTGATGCAGTTAACCAACGCCCCATCGCAAGAAAAGGCATGGCAGACCCTTTTTAAACCTGATGAAGTTATCGGTATAAAATTAAACTGCCTCTCAGGTAAAACGATGTCTCCTCACGTAACGGTTGTAGAGTCTATCATCCAGGGTTTAAAATTTGCTGGCGTTAAAGATAAAAATATAATCGTATTTGAGCGGAACAATCGAGAACTTGAGACTGCCGGATTCCGCGTCCGACGTATGACAGATGGTGTTCGATGTTTTGGCACAGATGAACTACCAGGCGGTGGTTACGGGGCAGAACTGCAATTCGCCGGCAGCGTCGGAACATGTTTTAGCAAAATAGTATCGCATCTGTGCACCTCAATTATTAACGTTCCCGTCCTAAAAGACCACGATCTGGCTGGTATCAGCGTGGCCATGAAAAACTTCTTTGGCGTTATCCATAATCCCAATAAATATCACGGTAATAATTGTAATCCTTTTATTGCAGAGTTAAATACCCATCCCTATATTGCTGATAAGGTAAGACTAATTGTATGCGATGCCCTTCTGGCACAATATAATGGCGGACCGAGTTACAAACCGAAATGGACATGGAATTACAACGGAATTATCGTGGGTAGAGACCCCGTTGCACTGGATCGGATATGCCATACTATAATTGAAGAAAAACGAAGTGAAATGAGGCTTCCTTCCTTAAAACAGGCAAAGCGTGAACCCAAATATATCTCAACTGCTGCCGCGTTAGGACTGGGCGTGGATGACCTTTCTAAAATCAAACTGGTACATGTATAAAAACATAGCGTAAAAATATATCACCCTCCCTTAATCCCTCCCATCAAGGGAGGGAAAGTTTCCTCGCCCCTTGTGGGAGAGGGTCTGGGTGAGGGGTATTTTCGTGTCTATAGATATAAAGATAAGTAAAATCTATTGAATGACACTGTACCCTCTGTTATAATTTTGCGCGTATGAGTGATTCAGCAGGGGTTGAAGATTTTCAGCCACTGCAGGTAACTTAGGTCATGTCTCGTACATGACCTTTTTTATGTATAAAGATCTCCTTAATAAAAACCAATAGGAAAAATAAGATGTCATCACCGTTTACAGAAGAACAAATAAAGCGTTATTCTCGTCATATCGTCCTCCCGGAAGTGGGGGGAAAAGGTCAACTTAAGCTTCTAAAAGCCAAGGTGTTTTTGGTAGGTGCGGGCGGACTGGGATCTCCAGCGGCATTTTACCTTGCCGCAGCAGGCATAGGAAGGATCGGTATTGCTGACAGCGATATTGTAGACCACTCAAATCTGCAACGGCAAATTCTGCATTCCACCAAAGATATTGGGCGCTCCAAGGCAATCTCTGCCAAGGAGACACTGGAGGCTTTAAATCCTGATATCGAGGTCGTTCCTTATACAGAACGACTCACTTCAGAAAATATCCTCGATATCATTAAGGACTACGATGTCATCCTTGATGGGGCTGATAACTTTCCAACACGGTATCTTGTGAACGATGCCTGCGTATTCCTCAAAAAACCCCTCTCTCACGGCTCAATCTTCAGATTCGAAGGACAGGTTACTACCATTGTACCCTTCGAAGGGCCTTGCTACCGGTGCCTGTATGAGTCGCCACCCCCACCGGGTCTCGTTCCTTCATGTCAGGAGGCAGGGGTCCTGGGTGTATTGCCAGGAGTTATAGGCTCTATCCAGGCCACAGAGGTTGTGAAACTCATTCTGGGCAAGGGAGAGATATTAAAAGGAAAATTGCTTATCTATGATTCTCTAAACATGGATTTTAAAAAGGTAGAGATACATAAAAATCCCAATTGCCCGGTATGCAGCGACAAGGCTACAATCAAGGAACTCATCGATTACGAAGAGTTTTGCCATGCCCACGTTGGATCTTAATACAACAATCTGTGATATTTATTGATATAAATCTGTGTAATCTGCGAAATCTGTGGTTTCTGTAGCTACTGCAAAACTTGGCGTATTGTTTAAAGACAAATAATCGATAAATATTTTTAAAAAGTGTGGCAAGATGATTGTTAAAAGAAATCCACAATGGATAAACATCGCAATATTGACTGTAGGTACGATTTTATTCTCGAACGTCGTTGCAGGTATTTTCATCGTTGAAAGGCTTCATGCAGGCGAAAAGCAACTGAAAACACAAACTGAAGTGAATAACATATCACCAAAGCAAGCCAAAGAGTTAATGGACAAGGCAAAAGACGTGTTTGTGCTTGATGTGCGAACTGAGGAAGAATACAAGGAAGTTCACATCAAGGATGCCCATCTTATTCCGATCAAGGAACTGGAGCAGAATATCAATAAAATTCCCAAAGACAAGAAAGTAGTTGTTCATTGTGCAGCCGGAAAACGCAGCGCCAGGGCATGTGAGGCACTAAAAGACAAGGGATTGAAAGAGTTGTATAACCTGGAGGGTGGAATTAATAAGTGGCAGGCAGAAGGCTATCCGGTGGAAAAACCTTAATTTATCATTTCACATCTTCTTCGTTGTCATGTATGCTGTCATAGGCGGGAAGTGTAGAAATACGCGGATCGTCTAACCTTTTCCCAACGGTAAAGTGATACACCACCTGTTGCTCTGCCGGTGTTTTTAGGAAGGTGTGCACTTCGTCATCGATAAATGCCCCAATGCCTGTTGCATCGAATCCCCCTGCTGTAGCCCCTAAATATAAAGACTGCCCCAAAAATCCAGCCTCATAGTGTATATAGCGATACCCTCTATTGCCGTACGTATTGAGGGCATAATCGAAGTTACTTATGAAACTAATGGCAAATGCCGAATCGCTGGCAATATTTTGATTCAGGCTCAACTCCTTTGCTACATGTTGCATATCCCCTCTGGATAGCAACAACAACTTTTGGTTCGTCCTGTCAAGACAATAGAGCCCCCTTTCCACCCCCTCTACCCGATGGATATACAGATATGGGATGATAAGCGGCGGGCTTTCAGGAATCAGATAATCAGCCTTATATGGACTGCACAAAAATCGCATAAGATAATGGAACACGTTTATTGACATAGTTGTCTGGCCATCAAAATCAATAGCACTTCGCCTGTGCCTGATAGTCCATTTTACTGGGTATTCTCGGATAGACATTCCTTCATAAATTTCAAAACTGAAATCACTAAATCCCCCTTTAACAAAGGGGGACACAGGGGGATTGCGATTCCTTTTTTTATGCAAGGAATTCATGCATGTTTCGATAGTTAGTGCATGTGCCTGAGTAATGAGTGGGTAATCCACTTCCTTGCGTGACAGCCTGTTTATATGCATGGAGGCGCTTATGGTATCTTTATGAATTTTTTTCTGATGTGTGTCCGCAATAGGTTGTTTTGTGTCTATTGCAAGAAACAGAAGAGGATATTCGTCTGTCTTATCAAGGCAAAGATACTGTCGGATATTTTCATCATGAAATCCACCGATGAGCATTACAAAAAGACCCAATCCATGCGCCGCTACCCTGATAGACGCCATGGCATGTCCCAGATCGAGATAGCAATATCGCAAGGCGCGTGACTGATATTTCCATGCCTCACGCCAAAAGACAGAGGTTAATCCTATAATAATCGAGGGCGTGGTGGAGATACCGCCAAGCGTCTGCCACAAAGCAGGAACAATATCCCCAATGGCTCGCTGCTCAAGTTGGTGGCCTTTTACAAAGTAGTGATAAGCACCGGATGGGAGGTCTTTCACGTTATGAACATAGACATGCGTCTCGGTTGGATGCAAGTCTCCACTGCTGGGATTGACCCTGAGAGACCATGGTTCCACTCCCGGGTAAGACTTCCAGGCGCTGATTGCCGTCGAATAATACATGAGCGTAGACAGTGTCTGCAACGTAATTGGTTCATTTCTTGGCTCTATATCAGGAAAAGACCATGCACTGGATAGTGGGCTGTGCAACTTTTCAAAGCTGTTTGCCAGGTCTATTCTTGAACAATCCAGGTAGGTGCGAAAGGGATTGGGTTGATTTGACCAGTCGAGGGTGTGACTATCCTGGTAAAGCCTTTCCCAGCTATGCTTCGTGGCCTCGTGGTATTCCCGAATTGATTTCATAGTTGTAGAATATTTGATCTGGACACAGATGAACGCAGATTATCAGGATTATAAATTAAAGGACAAATTATAGTAAATGACTTAAATAAGTTGACATTGAATGCTTGTCATTCCGAGCAAAGAGAGGAA
>MHZD01000051.1:0-383 GCA_001828645.1 Planctomycetes bacterium RIFOXYC2_FULL_41_27
AGAAACACAAGAAGGAAAAGAAATGAATTGGATTGATTATACAATCTTTGCCGTCCTGTTCTTCGCTGCGGCCTTTGGGCTTGCCAGCGGTCCGGTACTCCAACTCCTGAGAATTGGTTGTTTATTGGTCTCCTTCTTCGCCGCAATTTTCTTCCATGTCATTTTAGTCGGCATTTTGAAAGGCATCTTCACGCCCTCTACTGCAAGCTTATTAAGTTACTTTATCGTCTTTGGGGTTACGTTCATTGCCACGTACATCTTCACAGACATTCTCAAGAGGATCATGGGCAAGTGGAAGACGGGCTTTGGACTCCGGCTGTTTGGCGCATTGTTAGGGATTCTGAAAGGGCTTGTCTTTTGCGGCGTAATAATCGTTGGCGTCC
>MHZD01000051.1:440-3387 GCA_001828645.1 Planctomycetes bacterium RIFOXYC2_FULL_41_27
AGATTGCGAAAGGGATGCAGACCATAGTCTCTATCGTTCCGGAAAGCGTATCGAACAAGGTCAGGGGCTATGCTGAGGAAATCAGGAAAAAGAAATTATCAAAAGATGCAAAGCCGGAGCAGCCGAACAAGGACGAAGAGTTTAAGCCGTCTCTGTAAAGAAAAGACGAATAAAGACACGTCTAGCCACAGAGCAGATGGAGTTTACTGTTAGTTTTATGAGTAGGTAAATTAAAATCAATAAAAATTATGTAAGGGTAATGAGTCGGCATTGTTTCTTCCTTTTGATATCCCCGGTTAGGGCAAGTGATGATGGATTTTAAAATAATCGGCTTTTTCACCTGAAAATCCTTTTTTCACACAAAGGCACGAAGATCACAAAGAAGATGATAGAAAGTAGAAAAATTCCTTCTACCTTCTATCTTTGTGGTCTTTGTGTCTTTGTGTGAATATTTTCATTCCCCTTTGTGAGCCACCAGATCATGGATGTTTCATTTTCATTTTATCTTAACAGCATTTTGGCCCGCATGATGTTTTCACCTCTTTATTTTGCATATCGGATATGATAAACATCCCTTTATATGGAGGGTTTGAAAGTTTCCAAGCTGTATCGGTACATATTTCTACGGATATTCCCACTGGATATGTGTGACCATCATCATCTGAAATACTGCTAAATGGCCCTTTATAGATTGCATATTGCCCAGTGTACTTGCATTCACGAGATTTCATATATTTGTATCCCCGTGCAGTCACGGAGTAAAATTTAAAACCATCCACTTCCTTATAGAGATAACGATTCGCCACTTCCAGTCCATAAAAACCTAACTTCTTCGTGATATGGAAAAACTCTTCTTCCGTAACAGCCCCCGATATGCACTCACTCCATAATATTTTGTCCCGTTTCATGGATACAGGAACTTCCCTGTCAGAGACAATGTCAGATATCACGAATCTGCCACCCGTCCTTAGTACCCTGAATATCTCTTGAAAAACCTTCTCCTTTTGGGCTGATAAATTGATGACGCAATTGGACGTTACCAGATCGACACATTCATCCGCAAGAGGTATTTCTTCCAGAAACCCTTTCATAAAACGAACGTTATCAAAACCAAGGTTTCTCGCCACAATCTCTCTTGAGGCATTGGCATTTCTCAGCATTTCATCGGTCATGTCTATTCCGATAACTTGTCCCTGTTCACCGGCCATTTTTGCCGCAATAAAACAGTCTATCCCTCCGCCGGAGCCTAAATCCAGCACACTTTCTCCTGGCTCGATGTTGGCTTGTGTCACGGGACTGCCGCATCCATACGATATATCCAGGACTTCCGGGGGAATATGCGATAGATCTGCTGGAGTATAATTGCTTGGGCAACATAATTCCTTTTGAGGTCGAATTGCCGCAGTGGCATAAAATTCATTAACCAATTCCCTGTCGGTATTTCTTACAATAAGTTTCGGTTCTTCATTTTTACAGGTCAATCCCGAAGTTCTACAGGTATAACAGGCAGGCGATTCCATTGTATACGACCCAAGGGACTCTCCCAAAGTCCAGCCCATCCAGGCTTTTGGAGCGGCAATAAGTATGGGACAAACAAAGACCCCTTTACTGGTCACAATACGGCTGGTGGTACATTGGAGATTGTCCATCGGGTAGTTATCAAAGCACTTCTCTGTAACCCGTTCGCTTTCATCGTAAGGTCTGACGAATTCGGCGCATCGTCCCAGGAGAACTAAAGGTAGTTTTTTAAGCCTTAACTGTGGGATATTCAAAGAACGTTCTACCGACTGAAATCCTTCTGTCGTTTCTTTGGTAAACTTTCCATATTTCGACCAATCAGCTACCGTAATAATCGGATTGGAACCAGCATGTACCAGGGACTGAATACCCCTGATTGCCCTCTTAAATGATCCCATTCCACGGATTTGGTCATTTTCTTCCTCTATAAAACTTTCCAGGCTTACCCTGAATTCCAATTTATGTATGGATATGCGAGATACCTGGGCTAGCGTTTGTGAAAGACCCTCTGTTATTAAAGTGCCATTTGAAAGGACTGTGGTCGGACCGTATTTTAGGGCCTCTTGTAAAATATCTACAATTTGAGGATGTAAAAAAGGCTCGCCTCCGGTAAAGTAAAATTCTTTTACTCCCAGCGTTGCTGCCTCTTTCAAATACCACTGTATTGTATCTATGGTTATCATCTCATGTGTTGTGTTTTTGGGGCCGCAGGAGATAAAGCAATGGGTACACTGTAGGTTACAATGAGTTCCTGTTACCTGAAACCACAACGTTTCGAGCTGTTTTAAATAAACCTTTGGCGTATTAATGGTTCTAACCTCCTTAAATTACTTAAAGGAATCTAATCGATATTTTAATATTGTGTAAATTATTTTAATCCCGGCCTTAACTGAGCCTTTTATAGTCCCTGTGATTTTCGACTGTCCTATGCGTTTTCTATAACGGACAGGCACTTCAATAATACGAAAATTATTCATTATGGCCTTTATTTGCATTTCGACAGTCCATCCAAAATCCTTATCTTTCATATCCATTTGCATCAGGGATTTATACCTGATAGCACGGAAGGGACCTAAATCAGTAAAACGAAATCCCCAAAAAACCCGAATGAGGAATGTAGCCAGTCTATTGCCTATACGAGCCCGTAATAATAAAGCTCCTTTCCCGCGTTTCCCGGCTAATCTCGAACCTATCGTCAGATCAGCCTTGTTCGTGATAATTGGACGAACTAAATGTTCCATATCTTCCGGATAATCGCTGTAATCACCATCAAGGAAAACGACTATCTCTGTGTCCGGATCAAGGTTCTGAATGCCTTTTAGACATGCATTTCCGTATCCCCTCCTGGGTTCACTGACAACGTAAGCGCCCGCATTTTGAGCCTTCGAGAAAGTATTATCCTCACTCCCGTTATCAACAACAACGATCC
>MHZD01000051.1:3591-3756 GCA_001828645.1 Planctomycetes bacterium RIFOXYC2_FULL_41_27
CGTCAGCAAATGTTTCCTTAGAAAGCCATACAGCAACAAAAAATAAAAAGGGAGATATTCCGGTAATTTTAGCCAGTGTACTTCTTGCCATACCCATTCGTTGTTATACTCAATCAGTTTTGAAAATAAAGGATAATTCATAAAATAATAGAAAACAACCGTGCC
>MHZD01000051.1:3885-5263 GCA_001828645.1 Planctomycetes bacterium RIFOXYC2_FULL_41_27
TGTATCTTCCCAAAGCAAACCGGTATTAAAATATGCTGCGTCTAAGTATTTTTTATATAAGTACAAGAGCACAGCCCCGAAGATTGAGGACGTAATTATTTTCGATATAAAAGGCGAACCAAGTGATACATAGAAGATCAAAAAATGAATAGAATCGTTGTAACGATATTGAGTCCCAAATTGAAAGAGGGTTGAAAACAGTCCTTTAACAGCGCTGCAATACGGTAAGTATAAAAGTATCATTACCAGAAATAGTATGGCAAGATATCTGGGCTTTTCTCTCGGAATTAGGAAAGGTACGATAATTATGGATACGAATTTTGACATCATTGCCAGACTAATCGAAACGACAGCGTTCGCTTTCTTTCTTATCGAATAAAGATATAAGGCAAGCATAACAAAAAATATCTGCAATGAATCGCAATGTCCCCTTGCCGCAAAACTGATAAGGACCAAAGGACTCCATGCATATATTAATACATTGGCAGGTTCTTTCCTCATTACTTTTAAATACTTTACCAAAACAAAAATTGAAAGGATGTCAAAAAGGAGAAAAGCCGATTTTATTGATACAAATGAATGGGAGATAAAATTCGCTATAGCAAACACCATTAACGTCAGGGGAGGATAGATTGCGGTCAGATGTTTATGGCTAATACCAGAGAAGAAGTTGTCCCTAAGATGTTCCAGATTTAAAGATACAGGCGGTTGGGAATAAGGATTGATCCCATGTAATTGGATTTTTCCTTCCCATAGGTACCGGAAAATGTCGTTTGATGGTGTAGCAGGCAATAACGTCAGGCGAAATACCAAAGAAAAAACAAGGATGATCCAAGTAATATTTTTGGAAATGTTGCTGCTTTTCCCTGATAAAGCTGCATTTTTAGAAACAAGAAATACAGCAAAAAGATATGCAATAAAAGCGGTACTATACATTAAAGAAAACTGTGGAATGTGCTGCATTATATCGCCAAGGGAGGCAATTCGGATACAGAGGACTTCAATAACCAACCCCGCTATTACTATGGGAATCAACATTTTATTTTCTCTTTAAAATTTTGCAAAAGAGAAAGTATGCCTACATAAAAAAATCCTATTGCATACATCAGTAAAAAAGGTCCAAAAACAAATTTGCTGTTGTTCGTGTATTGCATAAATCCTATGAAACAATAGATACTTAAAAGAATTTCACTGATAAAGATTAATGTCATTGGCGAGGTATAGTTTTTTACCGCCATGCTCTTGCCTCTTGTAACTACACCATTTTTAGGTGTTCTGATAAAATCACTTTTCATGTTTAATAATGCTTCAAGCACTGCCTTCGTGTTATTAAGAGCAAGACCACATCCTATAAACATAAGGGCCGGTATGAACAAAG
>MHZD01000052.1 GCA_001828645.1 Planctomycetes bacterium RIFOXYC2_FULL_41_27
CCTCTCCTGCAGCTACATTTGTTTGACGGATACTATCAAGGAGCGAGGTCTTCCCATGGTCTACATGCCCCAGGAAAGTTACAATAGGAGCCCGATCTAACATATCTTCGGCCTTTGTTGAAATCTGCTCATTTAAAAAGTCCTGCTCTTCTGCCTTCTCCTTTTTTCTAATTTCAATATCTACTCCATATTCAACACCCAGTAATTGGACAACTTCTTCACTTAGAATCTGATTGATTGTTGTACGAATATTGTGATCAAGGAGTAACTTGGTTATAATCTCGTTTGCACGAATCCCTATTTTGGAGGAAAGGGCTTTTACGGTTATAGGCACTTCCATAGCAACCTTTGTTTCTTTTTTAACTGTCGTCTTCTTTGATTCTGTAACTTCCCCTGTATCTTTAATCCTCTTCTGTGGTACGAAACCTGACGGATGTCTCTTCTTCCACATTGTCTTTACCGGAGTTACTTTTACAACGTGTGGTTGTTGCGGTATACCCTTATAAATTCTAACAATTTTTGGCGGCTGAACAACCTTGGTAACATGAGTGGCTGGACTGGCAGGCGGCGCCACTTTGGTTTCTTTCTTTTGTTCAACAATCCGTGTCGTGGCAGCCTCTTTTACTTTAGGCACTTCTTTCTGAGGCGTTGCCTTTGTCGCTGGTTGGAACAATTTTCTTATCATTTCTGCTTGCTCGGGCGCCAGTGTATTTGCATGGTGGTTAATATGAGTCAACCCCTTTTCGTGACACTTCTCAATTAACAGGTTGCTCTTTACCCCTAGCTCTTTAGCAAGTGAACTGATCCGAACTTTCTCCATTTAAACTCCTAACCTTATAAATCCAATACTCTGATAAAGTTATGCATTCTCTTTATTACCACCCGTTTTAACACCTTCTGTAGTCCCAGCATCTGGAGGAGTTGCATTTAAATTATCAGAGGGCGCTTTATTCGATCCAGCGACTTCTGTAGTCTCCAAGACACTGGCTTTCTGCCTTTCTTCAAGTTCTGATTCTGTTATGATATCAATATCCCATGCAGTTAAACGAGACGCAAGACGCACGTTTTGTCCCCGTTTACCTATTGCCAGAGAAAGTTGGTCATTCGGCACCACAATGGTTGCGACCTGATTCTCTGCTGATAGAATAATCCCGGAAACTTCTGCAGGTTTCAGCGCATTAGGCAGCAGCGCTTCGGGTTCATCACTCCACCTGATAATATCAATCTTCTCTCCGTTCAATTCATCCACGATATTTTTAATCCTGGACCCGCGCACCCCCACACATGCACCTACGCAATCAACATTCGGATCACTTGAGACTACGGCGATCTTGGTCCTATGACCAGGCTCTCTTGCCAATGCTTTAATTTCAATAGTACCTTCTGCAATTTCAGGCACTTCTAATTCAAAAAGCCTGTGCACAAAATCAGTGTGCGCCCTTGAGAGCATTATTTTTACCCGCGTTCCTACCTTCTTCACGTCAAATATGGTCGCCCTGATTCGCTCACCCTTATTATAATGCTCGTCTGCAATTTGTTCTGATTTATGTAAGACACCTTCTGTTTTACCCAGATTGACAACCATGGTAGAGCCTTCGAACCTTTGAACCGTACCACTGACGATAGCGCCCTTTCTGCTATTATAATCTTCATATATAACGTCACGCTCGGCTTCGCGTATTTTTTGAATAATTACTTGTTTCGCAGTTTGCGCAGTGATCCTGCCAAGCTCGGAAGGATCGATTTTACGATCACCGTCCATAGCCACGATCTCTCCTGTATGCCTATCAATCTGAATAGAGATTCCTTCCGGGGATTTAAAATGCTTACGGGCTGCCGTAGTCAAGGCAGATTCGATGCCTTGAAACACAACCTCCTTTGCAATCTCTTTATCCCTGTGCAAACTATCTACCAGGCGTAGTAAACTTTCTTTGTCCATAAATACCTTTTTACCGTTAACTAAGCAATACTAACGCTAGTTAACATAATATTTGAGTAAAAATTTCACCCCTTAAAATAAAAAAGTGGGGCATCCCCACTTTTTGTAATCCTGCATCCTCCTTTTAGTTAGTTATTACGACTGTTTGGAAACCCTTTAAGGATAACGCATCTATTTTATCCCTTTCTCTTTATTATCAATAATATTATGGAAAATTCTAACAGAAAACCCACCATTGTCAAGTTATTTTTACAGCAAGTGCATTCAATGTAAGTGGATGCAAGGACTTGTTTAAATGCCACTTAAAATATCTTTGATATTCAAAATTTATTTTGTTACTATTGAGAAAATGATAATCATTATCGATAATTATGACTCTTTCACTTACAACCTCGTACAACAAATCGGTGCATTTGGTGAAAG